>NZ_JAJDMJ010000046.1:0-30077 GCF_020593585.1 Blautia sp. DFI.6.71 | reverse complement strand
GAAACAAAAAAAGAAAGGAAGTATGTTGTTTTTGCTTCTAATAACATCATACAAGAAAAGAATGATACTTGCAAAAAAAATTTATAGAAGCTGCGGCAGATAATATTTACAGGAATTTGAGATATTATAATGGAAGAGGAAAGGATGTAGCGGAATATCTTAGAGATGTGGATTCATTGCGGAAGCAGATTGGAAAAACAAAAACAATAGAAGAATTAATGGGGTTTGAAGGAAATATCCGAAGAAGGTATTATGCAGCGTGGAATGTAATCGTAAATCAGGAAATAAAATTTGAAAAAAGAGTTATGCATCCACCAGATAATATGATTAATTCGTTGATTTCATTTGTGAATACATTGATTTATACAAAAGTGCTTAGTGAAATTTATCATACGCAGTTAAATCCGACAATCAGTTATTTACATGAGCCTGGGGTAAGACGATTTTCTTTGAGCTTGGACATTGCAGAAGTGTTTAAACCACTGATCGGAGACAGATTGATTTTTTCACTGTTAAATCGAAAGCAGATTACGGAAGATAGCTTTACGAAGGAATTAAATTTTTTACATTTGAAAAAAGATGCGTCTAAACTGATTGTCTCAGAACTCGAAAAAAGGTTGAAACAATCAGTGATGCATAAAGACTTAGGCAGACAGGTATCTTATCAGTATTTATTAAGATTGGAATCATATAAACTGATAAAACATCTGATTGGCGAAAAAGAATATGAGGGATTCAGAATATGGTGGTGAGTTATGTATATAGTATTAGTTTATGATGTAAGTCAGGAAGAAAACGGTGCAAGACGCTGGTCAAGAATTTTTAAAATATGTAAAAAATATCTGACGCACATCCAAAATTCTGTATTTGAAGGTGAATTGTCAAAAGGACAGCTGGCACAGCTGCAAAAAGAATTAAAAGAGTATATTGATAAAGAATTAGATTCTGTAATTATTTTTAAATCTCGGCAGGAAAAATGGTTGGATAAAGAATTTTGGGGTAGGAAGGATGATTTAACGAGTTTCATATTATGATTGTCGACGTCAGATAGAGTAAAAACTTCAGGAGGTCGACAATGCTTGAGATATCAGGAAAATTTCAAAAATGAGAGCTGTCTAGAAAGATAAAAATAAGTATAAAATAATGAAGTGACAAGATTGACAGAAAGTGGTAAGATTATATCTGTATTGTAAGGATGAATAGACGACGGGTATTAATAGAAACATCGTGGAATGTAAAGGGTAAAAGAGATTGACCGGAAACTGAGCAGACGACGTATTAATAGAAACATCGTGGAATGTAAAGGTATACACAGAAACAACACTACGCCAGAAACTGGAGTATTAATAGAAACATCGTGGAATGTAAAGACACTAAAATTTCCAGTCTTTTTCTTGTTTCCAGAGTATTAATAGAAACATCGTGGAATGTAAAGTTGGTTCTGATGGGGAAGCAATTAGTTTTAAAGAGTATTAATAGAAACATCGTGGAATGTAAAGATCTGTGCAAGTAAGTTGTTGCAATCCAGAATCGCCGTATTAATAGAAACATCGTGGAATGTAAAGAAAACCGAGAAAACATCAGCGAAAGCAACTGCAAGAGTATTAATAGAAACATCGTGGAATGTAAAGATGACATTAAGCTATGGAATTACAGCGTTAAACGAGTATTAATAGAAACATCGTGGAATGTAAAGAGAGGACAGGTTATCGCTACCCCTGTTGAGAACATCGTATTAATAGAAACATCGTGGAATGTAAAGGCAGAACAGGCAGCAATAGCAGAGCTGGAAAAGGAGTATTAATAGAAACATCGTGGAATGTAAAGGTGTTTCTTGATATAGAGGATAAATGTCAGGAAAATTGTATTAATAGAAACATCGTGGAATGTAAAGAGTCTTTTCCGGAAGGAGATTTGATTCCCATATCGGTATTAATAGAAACATCGTGGAATGTAAAGCAAACATCTTCTTTTTCTGAATAGATCAACGCCCCGTATTAATAGAAACATCGTGGAATGTAAAGTATATTGCTCATATTTCGCTCATATAAGGTTCTTGTATTAATAGAAACATCGTGGAATGTAAAGTGCGAATGTATTTCCTTTTTCTATCTGATACACAGTATTAATAGAAATATCGTGGAATATAAAGTTCTGAAAGTCTACACCACTTACATCCGGATTCTCCGTATTAATAGAAACATTGTGGAATGTAAAGCTCATAAACAGCACTTCACAGTCTATTTCTGTATCGTAATAATAGAAACATTGTGGAATGTAAAGTATGTAAAATAATAAGAAGAATTCACTTCTGGATTTTGTATTAATAGAAACATTATGGAATGTAAAGAAATTTTGATAGACGAATTCAATAACAATATGTTACACTTTATGAAAGTTAGAGTTTAATATATCAAATATAAAGGGAAGTGTGTCTATTGAAACAAATTAAAAAGAAACTTCCAATAGGAATAGAAAATTTCGCAAAGCTTCAGGCGGAAGATTTCTACTATGTAGACAAAACGATGCTTATCAAAGAACTTCTGGATAATTGGGCGGAGGTGAATCTGTTTACACGTCCGAGAAGATTTGGTAAAACACTGAATATGAGTATGCTGAAAGCATTCTTTGAATTAAACAGTGATAAGAATTGCTTTAGAGACACAAGAATTTCCAGAGAAGTTTATCTTTGCGAACAATACATGGGAAAGTTCCCTGTGATTTTTATTTCCCTGAAGAGTATCAGCGCGCAAACTTATGAAAAAGCCTGTGATATGGCAATTCAGATTGTGAATGGCGAGGCGCGTAGATTCCAGTATTTACTGGAAAGTGAACGTTTGACAGAATATGATAAGGATGCGTTCAAATCATTGCTTCTGCCGGATATGAAGGAATCTGTTCTGTGCAGCAGTCTGAGGATTCTGTCAGAACTTCTGGAGAAACATCATGGTCAGAAAGTTATCTTATTGATTGATGAATATGATGTGCCTCTGGCGAAAGCATTTGAATTGGGATATTACAATTCAATGACTCTGCTGATCCGTAACTTGTTTGAAAATGCATTAAAAACAAATGACAGTCTGAAGTTTGCTGTGCTTACAGGCTGCATGCGTATCTCAAAGGAGAGTATTTTTACAGGATTAAATAATCTGAAAGTTTTGTCAGTGGCAGATGTACAGTTTGATGAATATTTTGGATTTACGGACAGTGATGTAAAGAATATATTGGAATATTATGAACTTTCTGAGCATTATGATGAAATAAAAATGTGGTATGACGGATATCGGTTTGGAAATGTAGAGGTTTACTGTCCCTGGGATGTGATAAATTATTGTGATGAATTGCGTATAAACAATATGGCGCAGCCACAGAATTACTGGTCTAATACTAGCAGTAATGAAGCGGTGAAACGCTTTATTCAGGAGACTGATAAGGGAACGGTCAGAAAGGAAATTGAGAAACTGATAGCAGGAGAAACAATTGTAAAGGAGATTCATCAGGAACTGACATATCAGGATATGTATGCTTCGATTGAAAACCTGTGGAGTGTTCTTTTTACTACGGGATATCTCACACAGACCGAAAGAAAAGATGCAAATACGTTCATGCTTACCATTCCTAATATGGAAATACGTAATATTTTTCTGACACAGATTATGGAATATTTTAAGAAAACTGTTTCTGAGAATGGAGAAGCACTTGAAAAATTCTGTAATGCATTAAAAGATGGAAATTCCGAAGTGGTAGAACAAAGTTTGAACAATTATCTGAAAAGGACCATCAGTATTCGGGATACCTTTGTAAAAAAACAGATGAAGGAGAATTTTTATCATGGGATTTTACTTGGAATTCTTGGATTTCAGCAGAACTGGAGTGTGTCATCAAATAAAGAATCGGGTGATGGATACAGTGATATTTTGATAGAAACAGAAGATCAGGAAACAGGAATCATTATAGAAATAAAATATGCCGAAACAGGGAATCTGGAAGCTGTCAGTGAAGACGCATTAAAACAGATAGAAGACAGACGATACGAGGATCAACTGCTGGAAGAGGGAGTAGAGCATATTTTGAAGTACGGTATTGCATTTTACAAAAAGAAATGCAAAGTAATAGTAGTCAAATAAAGGAATTCCAGAGCATCCTCCTGACAAGAGGTATACTCTGGAATCATGTTTTTGAAGGCTTGATTTATATAAGATTATTCCATCTCGTACAAAGAGGAGAATATTTTTAATGATCTTCCATGGATGTGCCAAGAATTTCCAGAGTATCAATATCCTTTGAGAGATATTCCAGGTATAACTGACCAAGACTACTTAAAGGTATTTGAGCAATAGTCAGGTAACCAATATGAAGCAGTCCGATATCATTTTCCAGAGACTTTGCGATAATATTTCCCATCCCCTTATGAAATGCATCTGCGTTACTGTTAGGAAGATCCGGACCGATACTGAAACAGTCTGTTTTTCGAACAAGAGCAATCTTTGTGCAGCGGTCACTGACATGGACATTTTTATTTAAAAGCTTGTAAAACAGCGGTTCTTCTGAGAAATGGGAAGTTTCCAATTCTTGGTCGTAAGTAACGAAAGGATATTTTTCCAGATCCTTTATAGAAAGGACAGGAAGAGAAGCCAGTGGATGACCAAAACGGAGAAACACATAATTTTTGACACTTTTGATTTCATGAAATTCAATATCATAAGAAGAAAATAAAGTCTGCATGCTGCGCATATGAGGTTCATGTATTGCTACAACTCCCAGTTCACTTTTTCTTCCTGCTACGTCATGGATAACTGAATTAGTATCGCATTCGCGGATTGCAATATCATAGGTTGGAGAGTTAATTTCTGCTAAAAAGCTGGTAAAGGCCCGCACTGCAGATGGAAGATGCTGACAGGATACTGAAAAACGCATAGGCAGCGATTTCCTTGCATGGTAGCGCTGCTCAAGATACTGAGACTGTTCTACAATTTCTTTGGCATATTTAATAAAGTCTTCTCCATCGTAGGTAAGGGAAACGCCACGATTTGTCCGTTTAAAAATAGTAATACCCAGATCAGATTCCAGCTCTTTTACAGCAGCAGAAAGTGTAGACTGAGAAACAAAGAGATTTTTTGCTGCTTTAGAAAATGAATGACTGTTGGAAATTTCCAGCATATATTTCAGATTTTGCAATGTCATAGATAAAAACTTCCTTTCTGTGAATTATGCTATCAGAAAAATTGATTGCTGGCAATAGAAATTATATTAAATTAAAGTAAGAAATGTTTCTTGTAATCGATTAATCTGCATGATATAGTAGAACAGACAATTAAAGCAGAATATTTTATGGAATCCGGTCAAATGCCGGAGCGGTGCCGCCACTGTAGGATGGAGCATTCATAAAAATACACTGGGATTTCCGGGAAGTATATGAATGTGAAGAAGTCAAGCCAGGATACTTGGATATTTTGCCGGAACCCCGATTTAACGAGTCATTAAAAAGGGTGAGCTGCAGATAAGTTTTTTGCGCCCTTTTTTGTGATGAAAAGGGTGTTTTTTTATTTTACAGATAAGGAGATAAGGAATGAAAAAAAGATCAAAGTTTCTTGCCATGTTACTGTCGACAGCAGTAGCTGTTTCCTCGCTTACAGGAATCAGCGTATTTGCAGCTGACAAAACATCTGGAGAGGAGGAAACCAGAACAGTTGTAGACGCCACCGGAGCAGAAGTAGAAGTGCCTGCACATCCGAAGAGAATTGCAGTTCCAGCAATGGTTCTGCCAAATATGGTTTATGCATTACAGGGAAATGCAGAGAATATGGTATCTATTCCACCGGCAGCATATTCAGGATGGGAAATGTCTATTTTGAAAGATCTGGCTCCGGAACTGGAAGATGTAGATACTACAATGGTAAATGATGACTTTTCAGTAAATGTAGAAGCTCTTGCAGATGCAGATGTGGATTTAGTACTGAACTGGGATTCAGAGACTGACCAGGCAGAGCAGTTAAAGGCATTGGGAATTCCATGTGTACTTGTGTCTTCTGCAAAAGATATGGACGGCCTGAAAAATCTGGTTACTATGCTGGGAGATGCATTAAACTGTGCGAATCGTGCAAAACAGGCAACAGACTGGTATGATGAAACCATGGATTATTTCAACAGCAAGGCAGATGAGGTTGCTGCTTTATCAGAGGATGAAATGCCAAGAGTTCTTCATTTCCAGAATGTACATGAGATGACCTGTTATACAGGTGGGATTAATACTTATATTACAACACTTGAAGGTGGACAGAATTTCACACTTCCTGAAGACATTACAGAACCTTCAATGGAAACAATCCTAGAATATGATCCGGAGATTATTTTTATCAGTAATTTCGATGATGTAACTCCGGAAGATTTCTATGAGAACAAACTGGAAGGACAGGATTGGAGTAACGTGAGTGCTGTTAAAAATCATAAGGTTTATAAAGTTCCATGTGGATTATACCGCTGGGCTCCGCCAAATGCATTTGAAAAACCACTTTATATGAAATGGACAGCATCCATTGTACAGCCGGAAATCTTTTCTGATTATGATATCAGAACAGAAATCAGCGATTTCTATAAAGATTATTATGGATATGAGCTCAGTGATGAGCAGTTGGACAGCCTTTTGAGACTGGATTTAAATAAATAAACAGAAAAGAGACAATTACATTGAAGGATAACAAAAAGCATAAAAAAGCAGAGTATGGAATACTGATTACCGGACTGATCATACTGCTGGCAGCTGCATGTATTATTGCGTTGTGTGCAGGACAGTACAGTGTTTCTGTTCCAGAAGTGATCAAGATACTTGCATCCCGATTTGTAAATGTGACAAAGACATGGAGTAACACGGCAGAAGGCGTAGTATTTACACTACGCCTTCCACGTATTATAGGAGCAGTGTTAGTTGGCAGTGCATTATCCTTATCAGGAGCTGCTTATCAGGGAGTATTTAAGAATCCGCTGGTTGCACCGGATCTCCTGGGTGTTTCTTCTGGCGCATGTGTAGGTGCATCAGTGGCAATTTTGTTACATTTAAATTCATTTGGTGTGCAGGCAATGGCATTTGTGGCGGGGATTTTAGCAGTTGGACTTACTTTATTTATTCCACGCCTGATAAAAAATACAAATATGACAATGTTGGTATTGTCAGGAATTATTGTCAAAGGAATCATGGATTCTGTAATGGGAATCATCAAATATGTTGCAGATCCGGAGACAGAACTGCAGTCTATTACTTACTGGCAGTTGGGCAGCCTGACAAAGGTATTGCCGAAAGATTTGTTTACTGTAGGACCGGTGATTGTTGCAGCATCAGTGATTATTTTTCTCCTCAGATGGAGGATTAATATTCTTTCACTGGGAGACAGAGAAGCAAAGACATTGGGCGTTTCAGTTACAGTTGTTCGAAACTTTATTATAATCTGTGCGACATTATTGACGGCATCTGCAGTATGTATCAGTGGAACGATTGGATGGATCGGACTTGTGATTCCGCATTTTGCACGAATGCTTACGGGTCCGGATAATACGAAAGTGATTCCCGCCAGTATTTTAATGGGAGCTATTTTTATGGTAGTCATTGATACTCTGGCAAGAGCTTTGACAAGTGTAGAACTTCCGCTGAGTATTCTGACCGGAATTATTGGTGCACCATTTTATATTATTATACTTGCCAGACAAAGGATGAAATTATCATGATATTAGATGTACAGGATTTATCATTTCGATATAGTAAAAATACGAAACCTATTTTTCATAATGTAAATCTCCAGATGGAAAAGGGAGAAATTCTCACAATTCTTGGCGCCAATGGCGCAGGAAAATCAACGCTTTTAAATTGTCTGGCAAATATTTTGGAACCTTATTCCGGAAAGATTCTGGTAAATGGAGCCTCTATTCATGATATGAGTCTGAAAAAAGCTGCACAGCTGATTGGTTATGTACCGCAGAACCATGCTCCGGTATATGACTATTCAGTGAGAGATTTTATAGTAATGGGAAGGGCTCCGCATCTGGGAATGCTGGAAAAGCCATCGGAAAATGACTATGCGATCGTGGATGAAGTTATACGGGAACTGGGAATTGAAAAGCTTGCTGATAAAGCATATACACAGATCAGCGGCGGAGAACGACAGCAGGCACTGATCGGACGTGCTATTGCACAGCAGCCGGAGATTATTATGTTTGATGAACCGACCAATCATCTTGATTATGGAAATCAGCTCCGTATGGTCCATAAGATAAAAAATCTTTCTAAGAAAGACTATACGGTTATTATGACAACCCATATGCCAGATCATGCAATGATGATAGGCGGAAAAACAGCTATTCTTGGCAGGGATGGAACATTGAAAGTAGGAAAGACAGAAGAAATTATTACAGAAAAGAAACTTGAGGAACTTTATCAGGTAAAAACCCGAATTGTATATATTCCAGAAGTTGGAAGAAAGGTTTGTGTGGTAGCAGAACAATGAAAACCAGAAGAGTTGCTTTTTATGGTAAAGGTGGGATTGGGAAATCAACGATTGCTTCTAATGTATCTGCATTACTGGCTATGCAGGGGAAAAAGGTTCTGCATATAGGATGTGACCCCAAGGCAGATTCTACCAGACTTTTGTGTAAAGAACGGATAAAAACAGTTCTTGAGGTACTTGAAGAAAAAGATTATCCGGAGAGAGAGGATCTGGTGTACAGATCAGAATCCGGTGTCTGGTGTGTGGAATCCGGTGGTCCGGAAGCTGGAAACGGATGTGCAGGTATGGGAATCATTACTGCCATGAAAGAACTGGAACGTATCGGAGTGCTTGAGGAAGACTGGGATGTAATTATTTATGATGTTCTGGGAGATGTGGTATGTGGCGGATTTTCCGTGCCAATGAGACAGGGATATGTAGATAGAGTTTATATTGTATCTTCTGCGGATTTTATGTCTTTATATGCTGCAAATAATATATTAAAAGGTGTTGTGAGCTATTCAGATGAAAGAAATCTGCTGGGAGGCTTTGTATTTAATCATATTCGCGAGCAGGAAGAAGAATGTATAGCAGAGGAGTTTACAAACCGGGTCAAAGGAAGAATGGCAGCAATTATCAGAGAAAGTAAAGAACTGAAGTTGGCTGATTTCAGAAAAGAGATTTATACTCAGAATATGTCAGCTTCAGACAGTGAAAATTGGAAAGCGTTTTGCAGACTTTCAGAAGATATATGCAGGACAGATGAGAGAAGCGTAAGCAGATCACAAAATAAAGCAGAGGAAGCACTTCCTATTCCATTAAATGTAGATGAGATAGAAAAATTTGGTATGGAACTAAGCAGGAAATTGGATAAATTATGAGAGGTTTTGAAATTGAGAGAACATTGGATGAGGATACCTGTTCAATGGAAACGCTACCGGAAAAAATTCTGAAAGTCCCGGGAATCGCACTTGTAGCAGCCGGCACTCCTGCGTGTCTGATAGGCCTGTATGATTCAGCGGCAAGAATCAATTCATTGGATCGTTTATTTCTTTGTCAAATATCTTCTGTAGAGTACAGTCTGGGAAAACAGGGAAAGAAAATATGGGAGGCAGTAGAGCTGGCAGCAAATACAGAAGGAATTAGAGGAGTGATTATATATTCTTCCTGTATGGAAGTTCTGACAATGTGGGATTTTCAAAGAGAAAAAAAGAAAATTCAATGTAAAGTACCAGTGGAAATTCTGTACAGAGGACCACTTGTAAAAAGACTGGCTACACCATTAGAAGAATTGAAAATGATTTTTGACAGATGGAATATTGAAATTGATGAGTTAAATGAAAAGAAGTCTCATAGTTTGGAAAGTATGGAATCAGAGGAATCGTTATGTAAAAAAATAAATACAAACAGAAATATGCATGCAGTCAAACCATCTGAAATTCAAAAACCCTATTTTATACAGGAAATCAGGAATCTTGCACATAAAGAATGTGATATCTTACTATTTACCCCGGGCGGCTGCACCAGCTCTCTGAAACGTTTGCCAATCAATAACCTGAAAAATGTATGGAACACAAGATTTACTGACTATGTTCTAAGTCAGGGAAACATTATTCAGATTTCAAAGGAAATAGAACAAAAATTTCCACAAAAGAGACCGCTTTACCTGTTGGAAGCAGCAATACCAAGATTTACAGGAATTAATTTGGATAAGATTGCAGATAATCTCAGAAAGGCAGGAAAGGAAGTTTATTATATTCCGGAAGACAAATACAGATAAAATAGAAATCTCTTTGACGGGAGTTAAGAAAGCTGACTTGGTTATGAGCAAGTAGCGAAGCGGATTGCGAATATCCGTTTGACTAGAGGGTGTAGAGGATGATGTGCTGTAGAAGCAGCAGAACCATTGAGGGATAGTTGTCCAATGGTTCTGCTTTTTACTGTCTGTATTGATGAAGTTGCTTAATGTAACTGGAACACAACAGTTTCGTAAGGTTTGAGTACAAGTGTTCCAATTCCGTATTCAACTTCATTTTCTCCGTAATTGGAAATGATTACGGGAGTGTTGCACGGTAATTCAATATCTTCAGCGCCATAATGGAATTTCTGCATGGATGCAGAGAAATTATGCACTGCCAGCCATGTCTCGTTCTGCCAGCTTCTGGTGTAGGCAATAATCGGTCCCTCTTCCGGGCAGCAGAGTTTGAAATCTCCATGAGCCATTATCGGGTGTTTTTTGCGTAGTGCGATGAGATTCTGGTAGAATCTGAAAACAGAAGCGTCATCATTCATCTGGCTTTCTGCGTTAATGAGTTTGTAGTTTGGATTGACACCAAGCCATGGAGTATGCTCAGAAAATCCGCCGTTTGGACTGTCGTTCCACTGCATAGGCGTTCTTGCATTATCACGGCTGATACTTCTGGATTCTGCCAGTGCTTCTTCAGGAGAAGCTCCCTGTTCGATCATGGTTTTATAATAATTGCGGGTATCAATGTCATTGTAATCATCGATAGATGGGAAGGCAACATTGGTCATTCCCAATTCTTCGCCCTGGAAAACAAAGGGGGTACCGGGAAGTGTGTGCAGATAACATGCCAGCATTTTTGCAGATTCTGACCAGAATTCTCTGTCATTTCCGTAAAGGGAAACCTGACGCGGTTTGTCGTGATTACTTAAAAATCTTGCCCACCATCCGTCTTTTTTCAGGATTTCATAATCTTTCTTAAGATCACGTTTCATTTTCTCTGGTGACCATGTCTGGATTTCAACAATCGGAGGGACAAATGGAATAGCCATGTTAAATTCTTTGCTTGCTGCGCTGGAATAGTTGATGGCATCCTGTTCATTGTTGATATTAACTTCTCCTACACTCATCAGATTGTCGGGAGTCATTGTTTCTGCAACCATTTCACGGATGTAGCGGTGGGTTCCCTCCAGATTTACACACGCTACAGTACCAATGGGTTCATTCATATCTGCACGTCCGTCCAGTCCTTTGTCAAGATAACTGATGGCATCAATGCGATATCCGTCAACACCTTTCTCATTCCAGAAACGGATAATATCAAAAATTTTCTCTTTAGTTTCCGGATTATCCCAGTTCAGATCCGGTTGTTCTTTAGCAAAGAAATGGAGATAGTATTGTCCACGTTCAGGAACATATTCCCAGGCACTTCCGCCAAATACGGACATCCAGCAGTTGGGTGCGCCTCCGTCCGGTGCAGGATCACGCCAGATATAGTAATCACTGTAAGGATTATTGCGGGATTTCTTTGATTCTAGGAACCATTTATGTTTATCTGAAGAATGGTTCAGGACCAGATCCATGATAATGGCGATGCCTCGTTCATGTGCACCGTCGCGGAAAGCATCCCAGTCTTCCATAGTTCCGAATTCTTCCATGATCGCGAAGTAATCAGAAATATCGTAACCGTTATCCACATTCGGAGAAGCATAGACAGGAGACATCCATACTGCATTGATGCCAAGCTCCTTCAGATAATCCAGCTTCTCAATCATTCCCTTCAGATCACCGATTCCATCATTGTTGCCATCTTTAAAACTTCTTGGGTAAATCTGGTAGATCACCAGATCTTTATACCAGTCTTTTTTGTGCTTCATATGTATATCCTTTCGTCTTTTTGCATAAATAAAATCTAAAATTATTATATTGTATTGTGCAAAAAAACGCAATAAAGAAAATGAGATTATTACTTCTTTAACAAGTACGGAGTTACTGTTCACACACCACTATTTCGCGAGGTGTTTTGGCATGAATATGCCAAAATCCCGAGACATACAAGCCAAAATTCCATTGCCGCAGGCAATCTGGAATGAAAGACACCGGAAAACACAGATAGTGTTTTATGTGGCGCCATGTTATGATGGAATTGCTGTAAATCATAGAAATGATTTATCAAGAGGGAGGTTTTTGAAATGAATACAACAAAACTGGAGAAAAAGAAACTACCAGTCGAATTAGCACAAATTCAGTACATTACGAATCATGCGGATGGCCATGGAGAGAACAATAACTGGTGATTTTCACGAAAAAAAAGTTGTTACGAAAACTATATTGCAATTTGCACAAAAAATAAGTATAATAAAAAAAACAATTGCGCATAAGGTATATAAAATGCTGCTTATAGCAACGTTGATACCAGATTGTGGATCAATTGGAGAAATATAAGCGGTAAGAGTGAAAAATCACGAAGGAGACAAGAATCATGGGAAAAAGAGCAGCAGGAATATTAATGCCGATCAGCAGTCTTCCATCAGACTATGGCATCGGATGTTTTTCCAAAAGTGCATATGAATTTGTAGACTGGTTAAAGGAAGCCGGACAGACTTACTGGCAGATTCTGCCATTGGGACCGACCAGCTATGGAGATTCTCCATATCAGTCTTTCTCTACATTTGCAGGTAATCCATATTTTATTGATCTGGATACACTTGTGGAAGAAGGAGTTCTTGATAAGAAAGACTGCGAGAAAGTTAACTGGGGAAAGAAGCCTGATGAGGTAGATTATGAAAAAATCTACAAAGGCCGTTATCCTCTTCTGAGAAAAGCATACGAGAACAGTGATATCAGCAAGAATCCTGACTATCAGAAATTCGTAGCAGAGAACAGCTGGTGGCTGTCAGATTATGCTCTGTTTATGGCAGTAAAAGACCGTTTCGAAGGTGTAGAATGGACCAAATGGGCTGAGGATATCAGACTCCGCTGGAACAATGCCATGGATTATTATCGTGAAGAACTCTATTTTGATATTGAATTCCAGCAGTATATGCAGTTTAAGTTCTATGAGCAGTGGATGAAACTGAAATCCTATGCAAATTCAAAAGGAATCCAGATCATTGGAGATATTCCGATTTATGTTGCAATGGACAGTGCTGATGCATGGGCACATCCGGAGCTGTTCCAGCTGGATCAGGACAATGTACCGCTGGCAGTAGCAGGATGCCCTCCGGATGGATTTTCTGCAACCGGTCAGTTATGGGGAAATCCGCTGTATCGCTGGGATTATCACAGAAATACAGGATATCAGTGGTGGATTTCCAGAATGAGTTATTGCTTCAGACTGTATGATGTTGTGCGAATCGATCATTTCCGTGGATTTGATGAATATTTCTCTATTCCATACGGAGATAAAGATGCAAGAGGCGGACACTGGGAAAAGGGTCCCGGAATTGATCTGTTCCGTAAGATCGAACAGGCGCTTGGATGGAAGCAGGTTATTGCAGAGGACTTGGGATATATGACAGATTCCGTACGTCATCTGGTATATGAGAGCGGCTTCCCGGGAATGAAGGTTCTGGAATTTGCGTTTGACTCCAGAGATTCCGGATGTGCCAGTGATTATCTGCCACATAACTATCCGGAGAACTGCGTGGCATATACAGGAACCCATGATAATGAAACTATCGTGGGATGGTGGAATAGCATCACAGCAGCTGAGAGAAAACTGGCGAGAGATTATCTGTGTGATCATGCAACACCGGAAGAAGAACTGTATAAATGTTTCATCAGTCTGATCATGCGCAGTGCTGCGCGCGTCTGCGTTATCCCAATGCAGGACTATATGGGACTGGACAACAGATTCCGAATGAATAAACCATCTACAGTTGGTATGAACTGGAAGTGGAGAATTAAGAAGAGAGATCTTACAAAGAAACTCCAGAAGGAAATCTATGATGTGACACTTCGTTATGGACGTAAGAACTGGGATTAAATACATAGTGAAATAACTGGAATAATGACAGCGTTTCGGATATAAATAATATTCGGAACGCTGTTTTTTTAACCGAATCAAGCAGTTATTTGGTTAAAAAAGCAACGAAGTGGTTGGTTTTATCTGTTTTGTTTTATCCAGTCAGAGTTATTTGTCAGAGGGAGAAAAAAAGGACAGTTTCGCAAGCTCTTTATTTTTGTATGAAAAAGAAAACATTGAAATTGTTTTGGCGGGCGTACAATTGAAAAAGAAATGCATTGATTTTCGGGCAATGTCTGATAAAATATTAACCAGAAAAAGCAAAAGGATAGATTTTCAGGAGGGAAAATAAATGAACTATAACAGATTAGAAACCAGTCTGATCGATGTGATCAAAGAGGAACAGGCGAAGCTTGGATATATGAAGGAGAAGATCAGCCTTTATTATCCGCTCAGTTCCCTGAATCATTTTTTTGGCAATGAGACGGATGCTGCAGGCATGATGGAGATTTTAAAAGATTTTCCTTCTTATATAGAAGAGAAATTTGGTGAAGTAGCAGTATCACACAGAGGAGATCGTTTCTGCTTCACTGTTTCGGAAAAAGCTTCCGAATATGTACATAATAATATGAAAGAGAATGAATTCATCAAGGCATTGATCGAATTGGTTGGCAGACATGGATGTACGATAGAAGAAATTAAAGAACTGTTCCATTCTTATTCAGATAAAATCATTACTGAACCAATGGATAACGAGGAGTTTGATGTGATGATCCGCTTTGATGACGGATCAGATCCTTATTATTATTGTTTTAAAGATGAAGGATGCCATATCATTTACCACAGATTTCTGCCGGAAGACTATGCAGATTTTGGATTCTGATAAGAAGGAGTGAAAAATTTTCCAACTGTCGGATCAGTAAAAATATATGTGATATTTGCAACAAAAGTATGTTATTTTTTTGTCAAATATCAACAAAAATAAGTCGAAATTCTATATTGACAGATAGTCTCAATAATGGTAATTTTTATTTGATTTAATGTTTTCATTTATAGAAACAGGTAACATTTTATTACATTATTTTACAGGAATAAAATAGATAAAATTGAGTTGACAGTTTGGAGGGAAAGATTAAATGAGAAAAACCAAAATTATCTGTACAATGGGACCGTCTACTGATAAGGGCGATGTTATGGAGCAGCTTGTGAGAGAGGGAATGGACGTAGCACGTTTCAACTTCTCACATGGACCTCACGATGAGCAGAGAGGCCGTATCCAGAAACTGAGAGAGCTTCGCAAGAAATATGACAGACCTGTTGCAGCACTTCTTGATACAAAGGGACCGGAGATCAGACTTGGATGTTTCAAGGATGGCAAGGTTTCTCTGGAAGAAGGACAGATTTTTACATTTACAAATAAAGATATTGAAGGAACTAATGAGTGCGTAAGCATTACTTATAAAGAGCTTTATAAGGATGTGCGGCCGGGCGGACATATTCTGGTTGATGATGGACTTGTAGACCTGGAGGTTCAGGACATCTCAGGAAAGGACATTGTCTGCAAGGTTATTAATGCAGGTGTGATTGGCGACAAGAAGGGTGTCAATGTTCCGGGTGCAAACCTGAAGATGCCATTCATCAGTAAAAAAGACCATGATGATCTTCTCTTCGGTATCCAGGAAGGATTTGATTTCGTTGCAGCATCTTTTACACGTACTGCAAACGATATCCGCGAAGTAAGAAAAATCCTGAAAGAAAACGGCGGTGAAGAGATTCAGATCATTGCAAAGATTGAGAACCAGCAGGGCGTTGACAATATCGACGAGATTATTGAAGCAGCAGATGGCATCATGATCGCCAGAGGTGACATGGGTGTTGAGATCCCGCCGGAATATGTACCTGTTATCCAGCAGAAAATCATCCAGAAAGTTTACACAGCAGGAAAACCGGTTATTACAGCAACACAGATGCTTGACTCCATGATCTCTCATCCGAGACCAACCCGTGCAGAGGCTACAGACGTTGCCAATGCGATTTTTCAGGGAACAAGTGCAACTATGCTTTCAGGAGAAACCGCAGCTGGTAAATATCCGGTACAGGCACTTCAGATGATGAGCCGTATTGCAGAACATATGGAACAGAATATTGATTACAATACAATCTTTAAGAAAACAGACAGAAATGAGAATCCGGATATTACAAATGCAATCGCACATGCAACCTGCCTGACAGCAATCGACTTGAAGGCCAGTGCAATCCTTGCAGTGACAAAATCCGGAAGTACAGCTCATATGATGTCCAAACACAGACCAGGATGTCTGATCGGTGCATGTACAAGCTCTGAGAGAGTTCTTCGCCAGCTGAATCTGTCCTGGGGTGTTTACCCGATGCTGATCAAAGAAGAATACAGTTCTGAGATCCTTTGCCTGAGAGCAATCGAAGCAGCACAGAAGCATAAACTTGTAAAAGTTGGCGACACTATTGTATTTGCCGGTGGTGTACCGCTTGGAATTCCGGGAAGAACAAACCTGATCCGCGTCTGCACGGTTGAGTAAGTCAGGAAAATATCAGTAGTTGAAGTGGGAAACTTGCCTGATTCGATAAAAAATAGTATTTTCAGAAAATATAAGATGTAAAAGACACAGGGGTCTGCCGTCAGAAAAGTATGACAGAAAATATTTTCTGACAGCAGTCCCTTGCTTGTGTTAGAGGAGAGAATTGTTATGAAAACAAATGAGGAAGAAGATTCGAGACATATTTTCAGAGGAGAGCTGGCATTGGTGATAGCAGTCATGATCAACAGTCTTGCTGTTATTCTGATGCTGTATTCTGGTTCAGGAATATCTGCCATATCCAGTGTTCCTTATGCATTTGAAAAAGTATTTCCGGTAATTACACTGGGAACATGGACTTATATTTTTCAGGCACTTCTGATCTTAAGTCTGATGATACTGAGAAAAAAATTTGTACCTGCTTATCTGTGCAGTTTTCTGGTTGGATTTGCATTCAGTGAGCTTTTGGATGTTAATGAGGCATGGATCAATATCCTGCCAAAGACAATTCCACTCAGAGTGTTATATTTTGTGATCAGTTATCTGCTGATCTGTATAGGGATCGCACTTTCTAACAGATGCGGTCTGCCGATTATTCCTACAGATCTGTTTCCTCGTGAACTGTCAGAGATTATAAAGGTGAAATATTCTAAGATCAAGGTTTCTTTTGATGTGATCTGTCTGATGATTACTGCCTGTATGACAGGGCTGATCCTGGGGCATATCAACGGACTGGGAATCGGAACAGTGATGGCGGCATTTACCATGGGAAAAGTAATTGGATTGATTGGTGATGAGATGGATAAGCACTTCCGGTTTGTGAATTTCACTCAGCACTGTTCACTTCATGTACAGTAACAGAGTTTCTTCATTGCAGGATTTTTCTTTCTATGATATACTTGACGCATTATAGAAGTAAAGATATCATAAGAAATCTGTGATGGAAGTATGTTGCAACTCTGGTATCTGAAAATAATATATTAAGGAATAGTGATGCAGATTATGAAACGGTTGCTCATAAAAAACAAAAGAAAGCTCTGGCTTTGGTTTCTGCTCCTTGTTTTTTTGTTTCTGGCATGCAGAGCTGCTTACATTACAGGCAGCAAAGCAGAACAGACCAGAAATAATGAAGTAGAAGAAAGGCAGGCAGATAGTCGGTCAATACCGAATGAAATGGAGATATTATGTTGAATCAATTTTCAAGAACAGAGCTTCTTCTGGGAAAAGAAGCAATGAATAAACTGGAGAACTCCCGCGTGGCAGTGTTTGGAATCGGAGGGGTTGGAGGATATGTATGTGAAGCATTGGTCAGAAGCGGTGTGGGGACCTTTGATCTGATCGATGATGACAAAGTATGCCTGACGAATCTTAACAGACAGATTATTGCCACCAGGAAAACTGTTGGTCAATATAAAACAGAGGTGATGCGGGACAGGATCCTGGACATTAATCCGAAAGCAGATGTGAGAATCCATAACTGTTTTTATCTTCCGGAGAATGCTGCTGATTTCGATTTTAGTGAGTATGATTATGTGGTAGATGCTGTGGACACAGTGACTGCGAAGATTGAACTGATCATGCGTGCAAAGGAGGCAGGGACTCCTGTTATCAGCAGTATGGGTGCCGGAAATAAGCTGGATGCCAGTGCGTTTCGGGTGGCGGATATCTATAAGACGAAGGTGTGCCCGCTGGCGAAGGTTATGCGCAGAGAGCTGAAGAAGCGTGGTGTGAAAAAACTGAAGGTTGTTTATTCGGAAGAACAGCCGATCAGACCGATTGAAGATATGGCAATCAGCTGCAGATCGCATTGTATTTGTCCTCCGGGTGCTGCGCATAAGTGTACGGAGCGCAGAGATATTCCGGGAAGTGTGGCGTTTGTGCCGTCTGTCGCCGGGCTGATTATTGCAGGAGAGGTTATTAAAGACCTGACTGCGGAGTACAGAAGATAAGAAGTGTTTATTTTGAGATGTGTATGGTGTCAGAAATGGTATGGTGCACATCTTTTTTTGCGGGAAATATTTGGAATCGGATGGGGGTATTACTTTTTGGATTTTATGGAATTGTTATAGGGAAAAAGTCAAAATAATATAAAAATTTATGGGATTTTCAAAAGATAATGAAAGAAAAAGGAGAGAATCTGTGATACACTGTCATTATTGACGGATAGAAATCTATTAGAACTGTGGAGATATAGAAGTTTGGTGGATCAATGTCTGAATGATGTCAGTTTAATAAATTTCAGATTGGAGGATATAACATCGGATGAAAACAAATTACAACAGAACAGTGCAGGCCTGTTTTATCGGATATGTAGTGCAGGCCATTGTGAACAATTTCGTTCCTCTGCTGTTTCTGACATTTCAGGGCAGTTACGGGATTTCGCTGCAGAAGATCACACTTCTGGTTACATTTAATTTCGGGATCCAGTTGCTGGTAGATCTGGCATCGATTGGATTTGTGGACAGAATAGGTTATCGTGCATCTATGATCCTGGCACATACAATGGCGGCTGCAGGTCTGATTTTGCTCACAGTATTGCCGGAGTGCCTGGGAGATCCGTTTGTGGGACTTCTCATTGCAGTTATGATCTATGCCATCGGAGGCGGATTGCTGGAGGTGCTGGTAAGTCCTGTGGTGGAAGCCTGCCCTACAGATAATAAGGAAAAAGCAATGAGTCTCCTTCATTCCTTTTACTGTTGGGGACATGTGGGAGTGGTACTTCTTTCTACATTATTCTTTCGTATTTTCGGGATTGCAAACTGGAAATATATGGCGCTGGTGTGGGCATTGATTCCCATTGCAAATGGAATCCTTTTTACCAGAGTTCCCATTGCTCCACTGCTGGATGAGGGTGAAAAGGGGCTGACTATGGGAGAGCTTTTTAAGAAAAAAATCTTCTGGGTTCTGATGTTAATGATGCTCTGTGCAGGAGCCAGTGAGCAGGCGGTAAGCCAGTGGGCTTCTACTCTGGCTGAGAAAAGCTTTGGAATCAATAAAACTATCGGAGATCTGGCAGGTCCCATGGCGTTTGCAATTCTTATGGGAAGCTCAAGGGCATTTTATGGGAAATTTGGAGATAAAATCAATCTGGAACGCTTTATGCAATACAGTGCAGTTCTGTGCATGGTTTCCTATCTGATGATCGCATTTATCCCGGTACCTGCGTTGGGAATCCTTGGATGTGCGGTTTGCGGTCTGTCTGTAGGTATTATGTGGCCGGGAACCTTCAGCATGGCGGCTGCCTCAGTAAAGCGTGGCGGAACAGCCCTGTTTGCCCTCCTTGCCCTTGCTGGAGATGTGGGATGCTCATCCGGACCAACCTATGTGGGGATGATTTCAGGAGCACTGAATGATAATCTGAAACTTGGAATCTTTGCGGCACTGATTTTCCCTGTGTTGATGATAATGGGGATTAAGATGATTGGAAGTCTGCAAAAATATGATTGAGATATATTAAAAAGTATGGAACGATTAATTTTTCATATTGATGTAAACAGCGCATTTCTTTCCTGGGAGTCAGCCAGAAGAGTAAGCCAGAGGCTGCCGGATCTCAGGGAGATTCCCTCCTGTGTGGGAGGAAATCCAAAGAAACGGACAGAGTACACACGCTGTTCCCGGACGAAATACCGGAGAAAATGTGGCCACTTCCTGTCCGTAACCTGTTATTTCTGGGAAAAGCCTCCGAGCAGAAGCTTCTGAATCAGGGAATCCGTACTATTGGTGATCTGGCAAGGGAACGGGAAGCAAATGTACAGCTCTGGCTTGGAGAAAAACCAGAGTACAGATGAAAAATGAAGACAGACAGGAAGAATAAAAGCGCAGAGATGATACTTTTTCTCTGCGCTTTTATAGCGGACTGTTATACATATTTCAAAAATTCTTCATCCGGGATCCGGGAAGTATGAATGGCATTCTGGATAGCCTGAGCCATGACTTCTGCGGCGAGAGTTCCAGCCATGTTGATATCCACAGAAACATTGCCAATGCTGGCAGCATAGATGGAATCACCGTCAGCCATAGTTGCTACAGGATTGATGCATCTGGCATAGGCACAGCGGGTCATAGAGGCAATTTTATTCAGTTCAGCCTTTGAAAATGCCCCATTGGTGATTACAGCTCCGATGGTGGTATTGCCGGTAAACTGGTCATGAGGTGTCATAAAGCGGTATAATTCGTGGACACTGTCCAGAAACCCGCTTCTGTCAGGTGTTTTCAGCCCTGCAATTTTCTGACCATTTTGTGGACTGAAGATATCTCCCAGTGCATTGACAACGACAATTGCAGCCATCTGGAAATTTTTCACAGATACAGCGGCAATACCAAGACCTGACTTCATGGATTGTTTCATACCGTAAAGTTTTCCCACAGTTGCACCGGTACCTGCACCGATATTTCCGGTTCTGGTATCTGTTCCTGCAAATGCCTGACGGCAGGCTTCTTCGCCCATTTTTGCAGTTGGACGTATTTTAGGATCTCCGTAAGAGAGGTCATAGATACAGGACTGGCATACAAGAGGAACCAGGGCTGCACCGGTGTTATAACCGATATTTTGTGATTCCAGATAGTTCATCACACCGTCAGCAGCAGCCAGTCCATAGGCAGAACCTCCGGACAAGACAATGGCGTTGATGGGATTGTCGGCAGTGACAGGAGAGGTGAGAGGAGTTTCTCTGGAAGCAGGGCCGCCTCCGCTTATATCGCAGCCTGCTTTTGCTCCATTTGGAAAATAAAGAACAGTTACACCGGTCTTTGCATCATGGTCAGAAGTATGACCGATGCGTAAATTTGAAAGCTCTGTAATAGAAATCTCTTTTAGTAATGACATAAAAATCTCCTTTTGATAAAAAAAACCTGACTACAGTGACAATGTAGTCAGGGATTTTTAGTGAACCTTCCGGAACAGCAGAATTAAAAGGCTGTTCTTTTAAAGATTATGCACGTTTCAGTGCCACAGAAAGTGCCTTGGAAACGATGCTTCCCACTACAAAGCAGAAGCCCGCTTCGATCAGTCCCTGAACGCCCACAAAAGCAGCAACGAAGACAACAGGATTGCTTACTCCAAGACTGGAAACAATACCCTGAATGTAATCTGTGTTGTAGAAGAAGAGACATAAAAAGCCCATGAAGAAGAAAGTATTCAGTAATGGGCATGCCAGTGAAGCAACGTAATGGGAAAATTTCTTCGCCGGTGATTTATATAATGCTGCAAAAATAAGTCCTGTGATCCATCCTTCCAGTACACGTGCCACGATACATACAATAAAAGTGCCAAATGGATTAATGTTAAAAAGTGCGGCAGCGAAAGCTGAACTTCCTGTGACAGCCATATAGAAGCTGGTTGCACCGAAAGCAAGTCCGCATACAGCACCACCTTTCGGTCCGAGGATGATAGCTCCTACAGCTACCGGGATGGTGAGAAGAGTGATGGATAAGCCGGGAGTACGAAGATAGCCCAGCGGGGTAAAGGACATGAGCAGAATAATGGCAATCATCATAGCCAACTCTACCATGTAAAGAGTGCTGCTTCTTTTTGCGGCAGCTGTTGTAGTAGTTGTTGTTGTTGTTGTGTTCATATGAATTCTCCTTTTGGTCTGATAAAACGGCGCAATGCGTCCCCTGCTTTTCAGACAGTTTAGAGTATGGGGATCAGGCGTTATGAAAAATATACATCAGAACAAAAGATATGAAACAAGAAATATCTTCCGGTAAAAGTTTCCGGTGTGTAGACGCCTTACAGGTCGCCTCACAAATTTAACCAGACTGTGAAGTGGATGACTTTATCCACCAGACTGTCAGATGTGGAAAACAGATGCATTTTCTTTCGAATAACGCTCTCGTAAACAATAACACATTTGATTAAAAACTGCAATATTTTATAGTATGTTTGAAAATAAATACAGGATATAGAGACGTTTCTATATCCTGCAAAAAATATTGATTATGAGATTTAGCGTTCCATCATGCTGATGGATTCAATTCCCACACTTCCACCATGTACCACTTCAATTCTGTGGAATTCTTCCTTGATCAGTTTGACAACTGCATCATTCTTGGTGGCTGTCTGGACAAATTCCAGAAGCAGGCTGTCTTTGCCGTAGTCAATGACTTTTGCCTGGAAGGTTTCTGCAATCTGAAACAGTTCTGCTTTATCTTCCCTGGAGCAGTTGAAAACCTTGATGTAGAGAATTTCTTTCATTCTGACAAATACATCTGTGAAGTCGATTACCTTGATAACCTCGATCATGCGGTTTAACTATTTTTTGATCTGTTCAAAGGTTTCATCATCGCTGACTGTTGCGATAGTCATTCGGGATACTGTAGGATCCTCGGTGGTTCCTACAGTAAGACTGATCTATCACGAGATATGTAAATGGTTAAGTGAGTTTTGTTAATTAAAATGTACTAAAATGTCGTCTTTTTTGACAAGAAATTATATAAAATAGACAAAATAACACAATGCAAAAAACAATGCATAAAATAAAAGAATGTCCCTTTGAGGAACATTCTTTTAACGTGTCTGAAGGAAAACTTTTAATTTGGGAAGCTGGTTGTTAAGGATAAGAGTTTCCGGAAACATGAGCTGGTGAACGAATTCTTCGGCATAGGTGAAATCTCCAACATGTTCTTTTCCGTGGCTGTCGCTGGACAAAATAACAGGAAGCTGATATTTCTGACAGAGATACAGGATTCTGGCTGCATTGGCTCTTGTGTCTCCCCGATATCCTCCGGGTGCGAGGGAAGCTTCGTTTATTTCAAAAATAACATTTTCCCGTAAAGCTGCTCTTGCCAGCGTTTCATAATCTACAGGGAAATGTGTATCGTCGCAGTGGCCGAGTATTTTTACAGCAGGATGTTTTATTGCATTGATGTAAGCTTCTGTATTCTGAGATACAGAGCCTGAACGGTAGTTCTGCCGATGCATACTGATGATAGCGTAATCCAGGTTGTTCAGCAGTTCATCTGACAGATCTGTATGTCCTGCACTGTCCAGGATGTTTAGTTCAACTCCGTAAAGAATATCTATGCCGAATCTTTTTCTGGGATAAAAAGGAAGGCTTCTGAAATAAGAAGAAGTTCCGGAAGCCAGAGTTCCCGGGCCGTGGTCAGAAATCCCAAGGAGTTTCAGTCCTTTTTTGCTGGCTGCTTTTGCCATGTCAGAGATGGTACAGGTGGTTCCGTGACCGCTGGCGATAGAATGTGTGTGGATGTCAGAAAGATACATTGTTTGTCTCCTTTCCAGAGCGGTTTTTATATATGATAAGAGCCTTACGGAAGATGCAAAGCTGCTGTTTGATGGTACATTCGTTATATTCAAGTATGACAGATGAGGATTTAAATGTCAATGAGGAAACAAAATAAAAACAACTGAAATACAACAAAAATCAAATAAAAAGCAACACAAATAAACGGCTGATACATGTTAAATTATGTTGACTTCGGGAAAATGAGAAGGTATAATGGAACTATATGAAAACACGGGGGCTTATTGCTGATCAATGACAGCGATGGCACTGTTTGCTTATGTGTAGACAGTTACTTCATGAGAAAGGAGTAACATGGAAAAATTTCAAACATCAGACATTCCCGGAATTCTCTTATGAATGGCTGGAGGCTGAACTGGATACTGGTATGATTCCACAAATATGGACAGCGAAGAAATTGCTCCTAATCTTTATGACTAATCGATAAGTATATATCGAGAGGAAATGAATCCTCAGAATTAAGTAAAAAAAGTTACCGGGAACAATGTGACCGGTAGCGAAATACAGACGCCGCACTGCCGTATGGCAAGTGCGGCGTTGTTGTTCAAAACTCTGATAGCAGAGTGAAATCAAACAAATATAAATACAGTAACAGCTCAGACAAGATGATGCAAATAAAGACACTTTTTTGGACAAACGAGGTTCTTACCCTGGAGAGCAGATCAGGGTAAAATGAAATCATCAGATATGAAGAGCGCAATTCATATATTGGAGGAAGAACAGTGAAAAGTACGGAACGGTTAATTTTTCATATTGATGTAAACAGTGCATTTCTTTCCTGGGAATCAGCCAGAAGGGTGAGCCAGGGGTTGCCGGATCTCAGAGAAATTCCTTCCTGTGTAGGAGGAAATCCAAAGAAACGGACAGGTATCGTGGTTGCCAAATCTATCCCTGCAAAAAAATACGGGATCCAGACCGGCGAGCCAGTAGCTATGGCTCTTCGGAAATGTCCCAATTTGGTGATCGTTCCCAGTGATTTTGAATTATACGATAAATGTTCCCGGGCATTTAAAGCAATCTGTGCTTCCTTTGCACCTGTGATGGAATCTTTTTCCATTGATGAGGTATTTCTGGATATGACAGGTACTTCTCTGATCTATCCTGACCCTGTAGCTGCTGCTCATGAGCTGAAAGACAAGATTCACAGAGAGCTGGGATTCACAGTAAATGTAGGAATTTCTACCAATAAGCTTTTGGCAAAGATGGCATCAGATTTTCAAAAGCCGGACAGAGTACACACTCTGTTCCCGGATGAAATCCCGGAGAAAATGTGGCCTCTTCCTATCCGTAATCTGCTGTTTCTGGGAAAAGCTTCCGAGCAGAAGCTTCTGAATCAGGGAATCCGTACCATCGGTGATCTGGCAAGAGAAAGAGCGTCCAATGTGCAGTACTGGCTTGGGGAAAAAACGGGACATCAGCTATGGCAATATGCCAGAGGTATCGATGATTCCCCTGTAAAAGCAGTGCCTGATGAGGCAAAAGGTTTCAGCGTGGAAACTACTTTTAACGATGATATTACTTCCATAGAGCAGGTGTTTCCCATACTTTTGGAGCAGTGTGATGTTCTGGCAACCAGAATGCGCAGAAAAGATAAGAAATGCAACTGTATTTCCGTGACTTTCCGTACTTTGGATTTCAGAAACCGTTCACACCAGACAAAGCTGGAAAATGCTACAGATCTTACAGATGAAATTTATATAAATGCTACAAGACTTTTTAAAGAATTCTGGAAAGGACAGCCGCTACGTCTGATTGGTGTGGCACTGACAGGCCTTACAGATGGCACTTATGAACAGATGTCTCTGTTTGAAGATACAGAAAATAAAGAACGCCACAGAAAGCTGGATGCAGCTATGGATGAGATCCGGATGAAATTTGGAAATGATAAGATCACCCGTGCCAGTATTATGAACAGCAATGCACGGATTGGGCGAAAAGCGAAAGCACAGATGAAAAACGAAAAGATGGAAGAACCGTAAGTAAAGGGAGGACTGAGCATTAAGAACAATGCGACAATCCTCCCTTTATAAAAATTTCAGAAAAAGTTTTATCGTTCCATCATACTGATAGATTCGATTCCTACACTTCCTCCACGTACCACTTCAATTCTGTGAAATTCTTCCTTGATCAGTTTCACTACTGCGTCATTCTTGGTTGCTGTCTGGACAAATTCCAGGAGCAGGCTGTCTTTGCCATAGTCAATGACCTTTGCCTTGAAGGTTTCGGCAATCTGAAACAGTTCAACCTTATCTTCTTTGGAACAGTTAAAAACCTTAATATACAGAATCTCTTTCATGCGGACAAATACGTCTGTGAAATCAATAACCTTAATAACCTCGATCATACGGTTCAACTGTTTTTTGATCTGCTCAAAAGTTTCGTCATCACTGACAGTTGCGATCGTCATTCGGGATACGGTAGGGTCTTCTGTTGTTCCTACTGTAAGACTGTCCAGATTATAACATTTTCCGGAAAAAAGACCGGAAATTTTGGACAGAACACCTACCTGGTTCTCAACATAGAGAGAAATCCATCTTTTTTTCATTCCTTTATCCATAATAATCTTTCCTCCTGCCTAACAATCCATGATCATATCTTCCAGAGTTCCGCCCGGTTTGATCATCGGGTAGACCATTTCTTCTGGGTCAATGATAAATTCGATTACTGTAGGTGCTTTTGTATTTTTCTTTGCTTCTTTGAAGGCGGCTGCGATTTCTTCTTTCTTTGTAACGCGGATTCCCTTTGCGCGATAGCTTTCTGCAAGTTTAATGAAATCCGGTGTGTACTGTGGATATTCCATGCCTTCTGTGCGGCGGGAAAGTGCTCCGGCGCGCAGGTTGGTCATGGCGTAGCGTTTACCGTAGAAGAGTTTCTGCCACTGGCGTACCATTCCAAGATATTCATTGTTAAAGATACACAGGATTACTGGAAGTTCCTCCAGAACTGCTGTTGCAAGCTCCTGGATATTCATCTGCACACCGCCGTCACCGGAGATAACGATGACAGGCTTGTCAGGATTTCCGATTTTGGCTCCGATACCGCCTGGAAGACCATAGCCCATGGTTCCCAGACCGCCGGACATGATCATCTGTTTGTCCTCTGTGATTTCCGCATACTGAGAAACAAGCATCTGGTGCTGGCCTACATCTGTAACGATAATGCTGTTTTCGAACTGTTCATTGATTTCTTTCAGAATGTCCATTGGACTTAAAACATCGTTTGGACGCATTTTCAGCGGATGTTCTTCTTTCCACTGGCTGATCTGGCCAAGCCACTTGCCTGTAGAGCATTCCTGAACGTATTCATTCATTTTTGTGATAGCTTCTTTTGCATCTGAAACAATAGGAATATCTACCTGAATGTTTCTGGAGATAGATGCGGTGTCGATATCGATGTGTACAATCTGTGCATGAGGTGCAAATTCATGAAGTTTTCCTGTGATTCTGTCATTGAATCTGGTTCCGATAGAGAAAAGGAGATCACAGTTGCTGACTGCCATGTTTGCTGCATAGGCACCATGCATACCAAGGTTTCCGATGTAGAGCGGATGGTCTGTGGGGATAGAGCCTTTTCCCATTACGGTTGTGACAACCGGTACTTTTGTCTTTTCCACTACTTCCCGGAAAATTTCATGGGCGCGGGAGATTACTACACCGCCGCCTGCCAGGAATAAGGGACGTTTTGCTTTATTTAAAAGTTTGATGGCACGTTTGAGCTGGCCGATGTGGACATCTGTGTTGGGCTTGTATCCGCGGATATTTACATTTTTAGGATATTCAGCGCTGCCGAGTTCTGCCATTACGTCCTTTGGAAGGTCGATAAGGACAGGTCCCGGACGGCCGGTGCGGGCAATGTAGAAGGCTTCTTTGATGATACGTCCCAGGTCTTCACGTCTGCGGACAGTAACGCCGTATTTGGTGATGCTTCTGGTGATTCCTACGATGTCTACTTCCTGAAATGCATCGTTGCCGATGAGGTGGCGGGCTACCTGGCCGGTGAAGCATACAAGAGGTACGCTGTCATAGTTGGCGGTTGCAAGTCCTGTTACAAGGTTGGTTGCTCCGGGACCGCTGGTTACCAGACATACGCCGACTTTGCCGGTGGTTCTGGCGTAGGCGTCGGCTTCGTGGACAAGGGCCTGTTCGTGACGGGGGAGGATGATTTTGACGTCGTCCTGTTTATAGAGTTCGTCACTGATGTCGATGGTACAGGCTCCGGGGTAGCCGAAGAGGTATTCTACGCCTTCTTCTTTTAAGGCTTTGACTAAGAGTTTGTTGCCGGATATTTGTTTCATATTTGGGTAAACCTCCTTTGTGTATGTGTATAGGACGCTCAGAAATTTATTTGTTTTCGGGTGCGGTTTCGGAGTCTAGGAACTCTAAGTGTCTGAAAATCTGCTAAAACCGTTCAGAAAAATCTCAAACTCGCCGCAGATGCGGCTCAGACAGTGAGATTTTTCTGAACAACGCAGATTTCCAGGCACTAAGAGTTACTACGACTCCTGCAAATGCACCCGAAAACAAATAAATTTCCGAGCTGTGTGTTGGCCAATACAGGGGGCAGAATGGCGCTGCGCTGATTCTGCCGAGTATGGGGTGGCGGGTTTGATGTGACAGATTAAAGCAAGCACGAACGACTTTTTGACCCTGATATATAAATATAGTAAAAAACGCCCTGGGCTTGTTTGCCCAGGGCGAAAATGTTTCCGCGGTACCACCTGTATTCAGAGTCTGGCTCTGCACTTTGTCAGTACTGATATACTGTGTTCCTGTAACGTGGAACTGACGTTGAAGCCTACTTGGCATGTCCGTTCAGGTCTTGTAGATCAGACGGGATATGCGGTTTGGTTCACTGCTCGGGGGCTACTTCCACAATTCGTTCACGAAAGCTCGCACCGACCGCTTTCTCTCTGTGCTTCCCGGAGTTGTGTACTCCTCCCTGTCATGGCATTTGGCTGATATGAGGTATTCATTGTCCGAATAGGGTGGACAAATGTTTTCTTGGGTTACATTATACATTTATAGAGAGGAAATTGTCAACCGGGTTTTGGATAATTGCTATAAAATTTATGTTCCTGAATGAATTTTGGCTACGTTACTGAGAACGGAGTGAACAGTAATGTAATTGACAGATTTCTATATTGCTGATATAAAAAATAAATAATACAGCTGTTTGGAAGGAGGGGACATATGGATTATTTATCGAATAATGTGGCGGTGAATCTGAAGAGGATTCGGAAATCCAAGAGTATGAGTCTGGATCAGGTGTCTGAGCAGACGGGGGTGAGTAAGAGTATGCTGGCTCAGATTGAGAGAGGGACTGCCAATCCTTCTCTGGGTGTGCTGGGGAAGATTACAAGTGGTCTGAGGATAGAGTTTCAGGAGCTGATACAGCCGCCGAGAGTGGACTGTTGTCTGGTGACACCGGCAGAACTGGTTCCTACCAAGGAGATAGCAGGACAGTACAGGGTATGGACCTGTCTGCCTTATGAGGATACCCGTCTGGTGGAGGTGTACCGGATCGAGGTGGAACCGGGTGGTGTTTATATCAGTGGCAGCCATGGGGAGAAGACAAGAGAATATCTGGCTGTTATGGAGGGTGTGCTTACTCTGGAATGTCATGGTGAGAAGTATGAAATCCACAGAGATCAGGTGTTTAAGTTTGAAACGGATCAGGAGCATGTCTATCGGAACACAGGGAAGGAGAAAGCCTGCTGTACCTGTTTTTTTCTGGATTATCATTGATGCAGTTGTATCAGGAGTTTTGTTGCTGAAGCGGTCTGCCGCAGGTGGATTACCATAGTGTAGAACTGAGTAGTGAAGCAGGTGATTTTATCCGAAGTATGAGTGTAAAATGTACAATATAATGCACAAAATAATGAAAAAGATACACCAGAAAATGAATATCTGAAAAGAAAGGATGTATGTAATGGTTTGTCAGTCTGCCATTTCATGAAGAGGCTGTGTTGTTATGAATTGTTGAGAAACCTTTATTATCGCACGAATATGCAGGAAATATTGGATATAGGTAATTGCGAAACAAGTTCGCAATCTTGATTGAAAACAAGGATAGAATCCT
>NZ_JAJDMJ010000045.1:0-31148 GCF_020593585.1 Blautia sp. DFI.6.71 | reverse complement strand
GGTGATGATGTTCATGTTCTTCGTGATCATGTCCACAGCCACATTCATGGTCGTGGTCATGGTGATGATGTTCATGTTCTTCGTGATCATGTCCACAGCCACATTCATGGTCGTGATCGTGATGATGATGCTCTCCATGTTCATGTACATGTCCGCACTCCGGGCATACCTCTTCCTCAGACATCAGTTCTTCCTCAAGAGATACCGGTTTCTCCATAACCTCAAGGATTTTCTTTCCGTCCAGTTTCTCAATCGGAGTGGTGATGATAGCAGCTTTCGCATTAATTCCACGAAGAAGTTCCATTGCCTGCTGTGCTTTCTTTTCATCAATGATATCTGTACGGCTCATGATGATCGCACCTGCATATTCAACCTGATTATCAAAGAACTCACCAAAGTTTCTCATATACATTTTGCACTTCTTTGCATCAACTACAGTTGTATAGCTGTTCAGAACGATATCCACATCTCCCTGAACACCCTGTACTGCCTTGATAACATCTGAAAGTTTACCAACACCTGATGGCTCGATCAGGATTCTGTCCGGATGATATTTGTCCACAACCTCTTTCAGAGAAGTGCCGAAATCTCCCACTAATGAACAGCAGATACATCCGGAATTCATTTCCCGGATCTGGATTCCCGCTTCCTTCAGGAAGCCACCGTCAATACCAATCTCACCAAATTCGTTTTCGATCAGTACAACCTGCTCATCTGCATAAGCCTCTTTCAGAAGTTTCTTAATCAATGTAGTTTTACCAGCTCCAAGGAAACCGGAAATAATATCAATCTTAGTTGCCATTGTCTTATTTCTCCTCTTCGTTAAAATTTATATTTCTGAATAACTGCCATATAGCCGTCATTTTTTATATTCTGCCATTTTTATGAACAAACAGAATAACTTTTGGAACTGCCATCATTATCTGTCTGTTTATATATTTACCTATAACGTACTCATTATACATAAGATATCCAATGTATTCAAGTCTGCCATCAACGCACTTTGACCAGGAAACGCCTGTGCCCCCTGGTTTACAAATATCCTGCAGCTGTTCAATACCTTCAGAACAACCTGCCTGTTCACATCAAAGAAAGGGGCATGATCCACCATCATGCCCCCGCCTGTATACACTAATGATCAACCGTTGATCATAAAGCTCATTAATTTATCAATATCGTCTTTCTCATAAGCAACAATCTCAAGTTCCGGAATCTCTCCGCCTGAGAAAATGTTTGCCAGAGATACATACTGGGATAATTTAGATTTAAGGTTCAGTCTGTCACCTTCGCCTGTTACTAATTCTACTCTGCCTTCGCAGCTGTCAACTACAGCAAAAAATTTATCGATGTCTTTAATGTTAGATACTTTCATGTTCATTCTCCTTTCAACATGGAAACCATTATTCTCTCTATTCCTTGCGTTCGCGATAATTATAACGCAGATAAATTTCAAAAGCAATTATTTATATTTCACGAATTTTTCATATATTATCATGCTTACTCTGCAATATTGTCAAATAAATAACATACCCCTGACAATAATTCTCTCAGATATTTACATATATCCTGAAATCATCCCTCAAAATTAATATGTAAAAATCGCAACCCCATAAGCCGGCAATGGATATGCGAAGGAAAACTCTCTGTTATCACATTCCTGTTTCACTGCCTTAAATGTCTTTGGCTGCTCCAGAAGTCCATTCTCGTCCATGATCAGCTTGTACTGTTTTTTCTTCGGAACACCAACTCTGTAATCCGGACGGTCAACAGGTGTAAAGTTAACTATGTAAAGAATATTGTTTCTCTTTGTAGGAGACTTTCTCACAAAGCTGAAAATACTTCTGTCCCCGTCATTCGCATTGATCCACTCAAATCCTTCCGGATTATTATCACCGGCATAAAGTGCCGGATATTTCTTATAAATAGTCAGGAGATCATGCACATAATTCTGAAGTTCCTTGTGTGGCTCTTCATTCAGAAGGAACCAGTCAAGTTCTCTCTCCTCACTCCATTCACGAAGCTGTCCGAATTCCTGTCCCATGAACAGAAGCTTCTTACCCGGATGGCAGTTCATAAATGAATAGGCAGCCTTTAAATTCCTGAATTTGTCCGGTAACTCTCCCGGCATCTTCTCAAGCATGGAGCATTTCAGATGAACCACCTCATCATGAGAAAGAACTAATACATATCTCTCACTGTATGCATATGACATGGAGAAAGTCATCTTATTATGATTAAATTTACGGAAATACGGATCCAGCTTCATATATTCCAGGAAGTCATTCATCCATCCCATATTCCACTTCAGACTAAAACCAAGTCCGTCCTTCTCTGCATCCCCTGTAACCATCGGCCATGCAGTAGATTCCTCAGCGATCATCACAGTTCCATGATTCCTTCCAAGAACTACTGTATTCAGATGCTTAAAGAATTCAATAGCCTCCAGATTCTGATTTCCGCCATATTTATTTGCGATCCATTCTCCATCCTTCTTACCATAATCAAGATAAAGCATGGAAGCAACAGCATCCACACGAAGTCCGTCTACGTGGCACTCCTCCACCCAGTAAAGGGCATTTGCGATCAGGAAGTTCTTAACCTCCGGGCGTCCGTAATTATAAATCTTGGTACCCCAGTCCGGATGTTCTCCCTGTCTCGGATCAGCGTGCTCATACACTGCGGTTCCGTCAAAGTTCGCAAGACCATGGGCATCTTTCGGGAAATGTGCAGGTACCCAGTCAAGGATAACTCCAATCTTATTCTGATGTAAATAATCCACCATATACTTGAAATCCTGTGGCGTTCCATATCTGGAAGTCGGTGCATAATATCCGGTCACCTGATATCCCCAGGAACCGTCAAAAGGATGCTCTGCGATTCCCATAAGCTCTACATGGGTATATCCCATTTCCTTCACATAAGCTGCCAGGGCATGTGCGAATTCTCTATAGTTATAAAATCCTTTTTCATTTTCCTCTGACTGCGGATGCTTCTTCCATGAACCCGGATGAACCTCATAGATTGCCATAGGCTCTACCTGCTCATCAAACTTCTCTCTGTTCTTGATCCATGTGGCATCCTTCCATTTATAGTCTGTGATATCTGTGATCCTGGAGGCTGTACCCGGACGGAGTTCAGCTTCATTTGCATAAGGATCTGCCTTATATAGCTTCTCTCCATGCGCACCCACGATAAAGAATTTATACAGCTGTCCGATCTTTGCCCCCGGAACAAACACTTCATAAACACCGATCGGCCCAACCTTCTCCATCGGGTTTGCTTCTTCCTCCCAGTCATTAAATTCACCGATTACAGAAACAGACTGTGCATTCGGTGCCCAGACCGCAAAATATACACCTTTTTTTCGTCTGTATGTAGTCGGATGGGCACCCAGTTTCTTGTATACTTCATAATTGGTTCCCTGTCCAAATAAATATTGATCCAAATCCGTAAATTTCATACTCACACCCATCTGGAGTCCTCCCTTAACTTCGGTTTCTATCTTTTTTGCAGATACTGATTCCATAAAATAATACTGTAACAGGATATCTTACGTTACTGTTCACTCCATTCTCAGTAACGTAGCCAAAATTCATTCCAGATTGCCTGCGGCAATGGAATTTTGGCATATGAACAGTAACTATCTTACAGCAAGTTCAATCAGGAATACGAACTGACTTTTAGTCATTCTATAAGCCTTATTATACCAACGGACATTCCATACGTCAATTAAAAATATGTGTATATTTAACAATTTTTTTATATATTTTATGTGTTTTTTGTAAAAAACATAAAGAGCAAAGAAGTACCTTTGCTCTCTTCTTTGCTCTTTCGTATGTTCGTAATTACTCTGTATGATCCACACTGCAGGATTGCATATGTTTTTTATTCCGTTCCATCTCCGTAATCTACAGAATCATCACTGTAATCTTCCGAATCATCTGAACTTCCATCATCATAACTTCCGTCATCCGAACTTCCATCATCATAGCTTCCATCGTCTGAACTTCCATCCGAATAATCCTCACTTCCGTCTGAGGAATCTGTGCTTCCGTCAGAAGAATCTGCGCTTGCATCAGATGTACCATCTGTTCCGTCTGCAGAAGCTGCTGCATCGGAACCGCCCTGATATCCCGGCACATCTCCATTACTGAGTGTACTCGGCCAGAAATCCACATAACATGCATTCTGTAAGGTCACATTCTTGGCTTCTGCCATCTCACTTACCGTTACAAGTTTATATCCCTGTGCAATAAGATCCGGTATCAATCTCAAAGCAGCCTTTACAGATGGCTCATGAATATCATGCATCAGGATGATAGTTCCATCTGTCAGATCTCCATTCATTACTGCACTGTAATCCGCATCTGCATCCAAAAGTTTCCAGTCTTCTGTGTCCAGTGACCACATAAAGAACGGCTTATTTACAGTATTATAAATATCTGAATTTCCGTCCCCGTAAGGCGCACGCGCCACACTCGCAGCCTGGCCACATGCCTGAATCAATGCATCATCTGTATCAGAGAACTGCTTTGCAACTGCGTCAAGATCAATTGTCGTCAACTGTGTATGATCCCATGAATGACTTCCAATCTCACAGCCAAGTTCCAGCATACGTTTTGGCGCATCCGGATATGAACTGACATTCTGACCAAGCATAAAGAATGTTGCATGAGCATTATTCTGTTCCAGACAATCCAGCAGTTCATCTGTATACTCTCCCGGACCATCATCAAAAGTCAGTGCCAGCATCGGACGTACCTTACTCGGATCATAAGATCCGTCTTCATTAAAGTAATAATCCTTCACTCCCTTTTCTACCCATCCTGTCTGTATATATCCGTTTTCGTCAAAAGAATAGGTAACACCATCTATATCCTGAAATCCATTTGAAAAATATGTACCATCTGTATTCTGATACCACTTTCCGTTAGCATCCTCATGCCATCCGGCTGTCATCGCGGCAACCTTATCTGTATCTGATTTACCCTTCAATGGCTGTCTCACTGCAGCATCAGAATTTGCCTGAACTTCCTCTGTATCTGCCTGAGCCTGTACAGTCTGATCACTGTTTCCGCCTCCGGCTACATGATGTGCGATCGGAATAATAATTCCTCTCACCATAAACACCACCGCCAGAATCATGCCAATAACACAAAGTCCGATCTTTGTATAATGCCTGATCATCATCTGGCGTTTTTTTCTGCGCATTCTTTCGCGCAACACCCTCTTATCCATGGTTTCCTTTCCCCGCTTCTTTTTGTTAATTAGTCCCTGACAGCGTACATCACAGTACGGAGTAATCCACTTTTATCAATAATCATAACTCATTTATCAGGTAAATACAATGCCAATTATTCACTCTGATCAACATCTTCCGTACCTAATTCCTCTTCCAGATTCTCATCTACATCTGAATTGTCCTGTCCGGAATCATCAGTATCTTCATCTGATACATTCTGATCACTGTCCTGTTCTGCATTTTCTGCCGCAGCATCTGCATCATCTGCCAGCACATCACCGTTTGCGACTTTCTCACTCACACTCGCATTTTTTATAATGAACTCCTCCACTCTGAGAAGTCCGACTGATTCATCTACATAATCCTGTCCGTAAGTTCCAACCAGCTCTGCAATACTGGAAACACCCATCTGTTCTACCAGTTTATCCTGCAGCTGAAGGCTCTCTTTGTCGTCAAGTGACAGTCCCTCTGCATCCATAATCCCCTGCACGATCAGGTTCTGCTTAACCTTACCCTCTGCATACTGCTGACATTGTTCATCAAAATCATCCTGCGAAATACCCTGACTGTCTGTAAACTCTTCCAGAGTCATGTCGGCCTGTTTTGCATAAACTTCCATACTCTTCTTAAATTCAGAAACAGCCTTATCCACATCTTCCTGTGGGTATTCTTTTACTTCAGAGTTCTCAAGCACTGTACTCCATGCAGTATTCTTAAGAACCTCCTGCGCAGATTCCTTTGCGTTTTTCTCAAGTTCACTGCGAATACTCTCACGATAATCATCTACTGTTGTATAATCAGTGTTCTTTGCAACCCATTCATCTGTAAGTTCTCCTTCACGCCGCACGTTCTGCACCGTAACCTTGTATATAACTTCCTTACCTGCCAGAGTTTCGTCTGCATAGTCTGACGGAAAATCAATTTTAATCTCCTTTGTGTCACCCTTTTTCATCCCGATCACACCATTTTCAAATTCCTCAAACATCTGTCCGTCGCCGATCACAAAGTCATAGTTATTGGCAGTACCGCCGTCAAAAGTCTGTCCGTCTTTAGTGCCTGTATAATTTACAGTCACCAGATCCCCTTCTTTTGCCGCATCAGATACAGGTTCTGCCTTATCTTTCAGATTCTCATCGATCTGCGCCTGTACATCATCATCAGTGATCGCATCCACCGTATTGTCCAGAGTCAGTCCTTTATATTCTCCGATCGTAATATATTTCTCTACATTCTCAACAGACACAAGACGCGTAGTTCCTGTCTCTGCTTTCTTCCCGTCAGCAGCTCCTTCGGTCTTTGTACCGTCTGTGATAACAGCACCGCCATTGCCACACGCAGATGCTGTCAGTGCAAAACAAACCGCAAGCATGGCAAGATATATTTTTTTCTTCATAATAATCAATACTCCCTTCTACATTCCAGGTACCGGAGTTGGTCTTGAAGAATCCCATACTTCCGATACATCAAAAAGATCACTGAGCATTTCCGGATTATAATACATTCTGTATCCATCCAGATTTCTTCTTCCCTGTCGAAAATAATCATCTGTAATCTGTACAAAATACTGACTGGAATCTACATTACAGAAATAGCGGTATCCCTGACTCTTATAAAACTCATATTTCTCATTGTCGGCCGAATATCCTTCCCAGCTTCCGATATCCGCACCAAATGCAAAAATGATCATATCTGTTTCTCCAAGTATGGGAGCCACATATTTCTTCCATTTTTTATCATCTCTTTTCAGATCATCCAGAGAAGTGGCAGCCACATCCTTATGTCCCCATGTATGGCTTGCAAATTCCCAGCCTTCTGCCTTCATAGCCTTAGCTACCTTTTTTGCATTTTTCACTTCCTGCTTATAGTTAAAATCCGGATGATCTTCCAGGAATTTTTTCTGATCATCCTGCAGTTTTTTTCCGGTCTTATATGCAATATCCGTACGATATCCCAGAACACCGTCATAACCTGTCATTGCAAGGATTCCCTTTCTTCCATGATAGGAAAAATCCGGATGTTCTTTTACAAAAGTATCGATCAGCGGAACCATATCATAATCCCCTGTGGAAACACTTCCGTCATCCTCAATATATTCGTTCTTGACCTCACCATTGGAATCCACTACAAGTTTCGATGCGAAACCATCTCCGTCCATATAGTGATAATAACTCACATCATCCTGAGAAAGCACAAATGGAATTTTTCCCGGCGGCAGCATAATACTGCCTCTGGACATAGTTCCGTCCTCATTGATAACCGCCATGTCGTGCGGACTGACCATGACATATCCCTTATCATACATACTCTGTATGATTTTGTTAAACTCATCAATTGTTGTCATATACTGGTTATATCCATTACTGTCTGAATCCCCGTCAAATGCTCTGGCAGTGTCTTTGATCAGTGTATGAAAGAACACGTGCGTAATCTGCTCCAGCGGATATTCTGTACAGGTGGCTTTCGTATTTTCGTAATCCGCAACTGCACTCTGCATATCCGTATTACTTTCGTAATCCGGCTGACTCTTAAGCAGTTCTATGGCGCCATCATAATCATACTGTACAGCCATAAGCGCTGCCTGCTCCATAGGATTTTCCTGTTTCTCATCTGCCTCTTCTGTATCTTCGTTGTCAGTCTGCTCTCCCTCATTCAGACCATCATCCTGCTGTGTATCTTCTGTACTTTTCTCTGTATCAGCATCCTGTTCATCAATTGTCTGCTGTTCTGTTTTTTTCTCAGTTTCCACATTTTCAGCTATGGAACTCAGAAATGGAATATCCTGTTCAAACGGAATGAGCCCACATCCGCTTACTCCTAACGAAATACTCAAAATAGCTGCTGTTACACATGCTATCCTTTTTCTCATATATTGTCCCCTTTCAGTTATGCACAGAGATCATACTCACCCCATAGTTGGAACCGGCACCGGTCTGGAAGAATCAAACACAGACTGTGCATCGAACAGATCTGAGAGAAGTTCCGGATTATAGTACATTCTGTATCCGTCCAGATTTCTTCTTCCCTGCCGGAAATAATTACTGCGGATCTGCACAAAATACTGGCTTGAATCCACATTACAGTAATAATTATAGCCCTGGCTCTTAAGATATTCGAACTTCTCCCCCGAATAATCTTCAACACTGGTAAGATCTGCTCCAAATGCAAAAATAATAATATCTGTTCCGCCTATCAGAGGATCAACATTCTCTTTAAACTTCTGTGTATCTGCCTGTAATCTCTCCAGACTGATCTGACTTACATTCTGATGTCCCCATGTGTGGCTTGCAAACAGCCAGCCTTCATCTTTCATAGCCTGCGCTACTCTGGCTGCATTTTCTCTCTCTGTATTCAGATTAAAATCCGGATGCTCATCCAGCCATTTTACTTTATCTGCATCCAGATCATCCGGACGGGTTTCATAACTGCTGTCTGTGCGATAACCAAGAATTCCATTGTAACCGGTAAGGGCAACAATTCCTTTAGCACCTCTGTAAGAAAAATCAGGATGTTCCTCTACAAAACGATCGATCAGAGGAACCATATCATAATCGCCTACGGAAATACTGCCATCATCTTCCACATATTCATTGCGGATTTTTCCTTCCTCATCTACGATAAGTTTGGTTGCAAATCCGTCCCCGTCCATATAATGATAATAACACACATCATCCTGCGAAAGCACAAACGGTACTTTACCCGGAGGAAGGAGAATCTCCCCTGCATTCATATTCCCATTTTCATCCGCTGTCGCCATGTCATAAATGCTGACCATGACATATCCCTTATCATACATGCTCTGAGTAATCTGGTTAAATTCATCAATCGTTGTCATAACCTGATCGTAATCTCCTGACTTGTAATCCCCGTCAAAAGCCTTACCGGTATCTTTGATCAGAGTATGATAAAAGACATGTGTCACCTGGTCTAACGGCCAGGAAACGCAGGATTCCTTCTTTTTCTGATAAACCTTAACCGCATGCTGAAACTTCTCACTTGTCTGATAAGTCTCACTGTTTTGCAGCATACTTATGGCTTTATCATAATCATACTGTTTTGCAGCATACTTTGCCTGCCTGTAAAGAGTTTTGTCCTCTTCACTCAGTCCATCCGTATCCTGAACTTCAGGTGTCACCGCATTCTCAGCTTCTGCCTCTGCATTTGTCTGCTGAGCTGTTTTTTCTTCTTCTGTTTTCCTGTCTGCAGATTTCACCATCTGCGCAATCTTAACCTGCTGCTCACTGACAAAATTCTGCAGTTCTTCCCCGTAAAATCCTATTCCAATCCCAATTGCAGCGGCTGCCGCCACCACTATGCAGCCTGCGATACGCAGTCTTTTTTTTCTGCGGCGAAGTTTATTACGGCGTTCCAGTCTGGCTGCCCTACGGGCTTCATAAGCTTTATTATCATCAAAAAAGAAATCTTCGTCCTCGCTTGCTGCCGGAGGTTCTTCGTTTATCTCTTCTGTATTTGGTTTTTCTGCATTTAGTTTTTCTACATTTGGTTTTTCTGCATTTGGTTTTTCTGCATTTAGTTCTTCTGCATTTGGTTCTTCTGCATTTGGTTCTTCTGCATTTAGTTCTTCTGCATTTGTCTTTTCTGTATTTACTTTTTCCTTATCTGAAAGTCGCTCCTCTTTCTTCTCAGAGTCGGGCTTTAATTCGCTCATGCTTTTCTCCTTTTTATCATATCCGTTTTTTACTCACAAATTATTCTGTCACAAAATAACTCCACAATTCCCGTTACATATATTATAACCACACATTATGATTCCATCCTGTAAAAATGGCTTTAACTGTTCCGCATATTTCCCACTACTGTTCGCTCCGGCAAATATTGTCGCATTACAGTTTTGCTACAATTATAACCTTTCATAATGTAAATTTCTACCGCTTTCCATCCATTAATTCTTTTTTTGCAATTGCGTTTTACCTTATTTAATGATAAAATAATTTTTATGCAATGGACTGTCCGTACCAACAGTCCCTGTGAAAACACATACATTAGGGAGGATGCAAATGAGTACAGTAACAATAGTCCTTCTGGTCATTCTTGTTATCCTGATCGCTGCACTGATCGGTTTATATTTCTTCGGAAAAAAAGCCCAGAAGAAACAGGAAGAACAGCAGGCTCAGATTGAAGCAACTAAACAAACCGTTTCCATGCTGGTTATCGATAAAAAGAGGATGCCACTGAAAGAATCCGGACTTCCTCAGATGGTAATTGAACAGACACCTAAACTTATGCGCCGTTCCAAGCTTCCAATCGTTAAAGCTAAAATCGGACCAAAGATTGCGATCATGATCGCAGATGAGAAGGTTTTCGACCTGATCCCGCTTAAGAAAGAAATCAAAGCCGAAGTAAGCGGTCTTTATATTGTAGGCGTAAAAGGAATCCGCGGTTCCCTTCAGACACCGGCTCCCAAAAAGAAAGGTTTCTTTGCAAAATTCAGGAAAGACAAAACTGCCAGATAAATGCAGTCAGACATATAAACTAAAGGTCAGTGAATCGTGTCATCCATACACACAGATCACTGACCTTTTTCTGTTTTGATCAGACAGATATCTGCAGCGAAGCAGAGAACTTATCAGATCTGATCAAATTGTAAAATTCTTACAGTCCTTTGGCTGTGCCTTAATCGCAAGATAACAGTCTGCCACATGCTCCTGGTTCATATCAAGCGCATAATCCACTTTCATGTCAAGACCGCCATCACTCTCCTGCAGATTCAGATTCGTCGCCGCAATCCCCATTTCAATAGTTCCATAGGGAGTGGTATAGTAAGTCATATTCTTCTTACCCTGTTCAAAAACCATATGAACATTGACCACACCTTTCTTGCGGACCTCCATTCCCTTCCGGGAAATTTTTATGTAATTGACGGTAGGTTCTGCAAAATCCTCCATGACTTCCTCATAGCGCAGATAATGACTTCCGTTCCGGAAATAATACTGTCCCGGTACAACAATCTCCAGAGGTTCCTGTTCACCGTCTGCATCCATTGTCTGAAGTCCCCTTACATGAATCAGCACTTCTTTATCCATTCTTCTCATACTCCTGTTTTTATACTGTTCAAAACCTGTTTTTATGTATCTATATTATAACCATTCAGCAATCTGCTGTTTTTAATACTTCTCAATATCTATTTTTTTCGTCATCTCTACATCATATGGAAGAATCGAATTGGCAAATGCCTTAAACTCATCTGCCAGATCACTCACATAGAAGCGATACGGAAATTCATTCTTCTCTGTACCTTCACCGGCAAGTCCTTTTTCCTCCAGAAGCCTTCCCAGCTCCAGTGCGGTTTCATAAGCCGGATTCACCAGACATACTCCGTCTCCCATGATCTTTCTGATGGTGGAACGAAGCAATGGATAATGAGTACATCCCAATATCAGTGTATCCACCTGCTTATCCTGAAGTTCCTTCAGATATCTGGCAGCGACCTCATCAGTCACCGGATCATGAAGCCACCCTTCTTCTACCAGTGGCACAAACAGCGGACATGCTTTGCCGAAAACAGTGATCTCCGGATCCAGATGCTTCAGATACTCTGCATGTATCCCACTTCCTACAGTTCCCACAGTACCAATGATTCCTACCCTCTTATTTCTGGTCTGGGCAGCCGCCACTTTAGCCCCCGGTTCTATCACGCCAATGATGGGAATGTCAAACTCATCCCTCACTGCATCCAGGGCAAAAGCGCTGGCTGTATTACATGCAACCACAATCGCCTTTACCTGCTGCTGCTGAAGAAAACGAATGATCTGCCGGGAATACCGGATGATAGTTTCCTTCGATTTACTTCCGTAAGGCACTCTCGCCGTATCACCAAAATATACGATTTTTTCTGAAGGAAGATTACGCATGATCTCACGCGCAACAGTCAGCCCTCCCACACCGGAATCAAATACTCCTATCGGTGCCTCTCTGTCTATTTTCATTGATTTCTATTCTCCATCTCTATTGATTGTCTCACTATTCTATCACCAATCAAGAGCCTGTGCAAGCCAGAAGGATATCTTTATGTCATCTTTCTGTCCTTTATTTTCCTCAGGGAACTGCGAGAAGCAGAATTTCGGGTACAATGTCCCCCACCATGCAGTAACTGCAGTCTGTTCCTGTCGTCTTTCAGCGATTTTTTCTATCTTCCCGGACATTCCCGGCATTGCTCTCATTATAAGAACACCAACAGCTGCCACGAACAGAACAAACGACAGTTTTCTTCTTAATTTTTTGTTCTTACTCTTTTTATTCATCATTGTCCCTCTCTCCTGTTATATCTTATCAGTTACCATATCTGCCTTTGTTATTTTCCTATATATTTTCTTATTTTATATGGGATTTCCAGGCATCACTTTAATATTTGGATTATGCCAATATTTTCCTGATTTATACTTCCACTTCCAGACTTCCATTTCTGATCTTCACAATCGGAAGTCGCAGGATTTTATCTTCTTTATATTTTTCATAGAAAAGCTCTCTGAGTGTCACAGCCGTAATATTTCCTCCTGACATTCTGTTTCGGATCAGTCCTGTAATATATTCTCCTGCTGATGAATTATCCTCTCCATGCCAGTTCAGGATCTCCCCTGCGTCCTCCGCTTCAAACACATAAAGATCTTCCCCCACAAAAATCTCCTGTTTCAGATAATCCAGCACCATTCTCCATCTTCCGTCCTCCACCAGTGTTCTCCCCATGACCAGAACCTGCAGATGCCCCATATCAAGAAGTTTTTCCTGTGACTGATCATACATTTTTTCAATCCGGGTGAAATCAGCACCACTGATCTGCAGAACCCGGGAACCGCCATCTTCTTCCTCTTTTCCCTGCCCCGTACTCTCAGAAAGATCCGGCATCCCATAGGTAAGACAGATTCCTTCTTCTGAGGCATCCACGCCAAGTGCCATAGGATACATTCTCTTCTCCGGTTCCACAGCCACACCACATCCGCTCATAAAAAGACTGACTGACAAAATCCCGGTCACCACACCGACTGCCCTTTTCCTCTGCTTCCTGCGGTGTCCCTTTCCTCTGATAAACATATAAAACTGGCAGATGAGAATTCCCGGGACGAAAATATGCGCCAGACACCATCCAAAATAATCCAGTATTCCTTTTCCCTCTTCTTCCAGAAGCGAAATCAGGAAAACCAGTGCCGGAAGCCAGAACCTCCCCCTACCAGGATGAGATTTCCCGATAATCTGATTTCCATAATACAGCAGACTCCCTATTGCAAAAAGCAGGCTGTAAAGCAGAAATCCCATCCACAGGATGTCAAATCTGGCCAGTACATTTCCCGGAAGATCTGCGCCTGCCAGCAGAGGCAGGACCGGATAACTTTCCGCCGCTACCCTGTCATATCCCAGAACTGCCGGAAGCAGAAGCTCCATTCCAATAAGAATCCCGCCAAGTGTCAGGATTCCTCCTGCCACCGTCTTTCCCGCACTTCCGTATTTCTCCACATTTCCCAACAGAAATGGCAGCAATGCAACCGGCGAAAAAGCACACAGAGTTCCATAAAAAGACTGACTGACATTTCTCACTGTAAGCTCCTCCCACCGGATTTCTCCCATGAGATATTCCGTTTTTGCCTGTGGCACACAAAGTATCATCATTATCATAATCCCGCCAAGAAGCAGACCACCTGATACTTCCGCCATTCTTCCTCTTCTCTGTACACCTTTGCAGGTTCCGACAGAACATACCAGAACCGCCCAGAATGCAATCCATCGGCCGGATACTCCTGTGATCAGCTTTACAGGAACCAGCCTCCTGAGAAGTGCCAGCAGATATCCTCCCGCCATCAACACATAGATCAGAAAAAAAATCCCGATCAGCCTTCCCGCAAAAGCACCTGCAGACTTTACCGGATCTTCAAATGAAGGTGTCAGCCGTATCAGCCAGATTACATAAAACCCAAGCAATATCAGCGCAAAAATCATTCCCGCCACTGCACTGATCCCGTTCATTCCACCCTTTCCGAAAACGCAGAGCATAAATGGTGCCAGTAATGCCAGTATCATCTGCCTGTACAGCTGCCTGTGGGAAATTCTGTTATTCTCTGCAAATCTCATGAACCGGACTCCTTTCTCTTTAAACGGATCTTCTGCTCCTCTCTTGCATAAAGCGGTCGTAATACCCTCTTGCGCAGCGGAACTCTCAGAATCCCTTCTCCTCTGCTGCCCTTCTGTTCTTTCTTTATAAAAGGAACCAGATAAGGAATACCAAAACTTATCAGGCCGGCCAGGTGCCCTATAACCAGATATACTCCCAGCACGATTCCGTAAATTCCCAGATAACCTCCCAGGATCAGAAACCCATACTTCACCAACCGAAATGCTGCTGCAAACTCTTCATTTGGAACAGTCATAGAGCCAAGCGCAGTCAACGCCACGATCATCACCACGATCGGACTCACAAGATTTGCCTCTACCGCTGCCTGTCCGATCACCAGTCCGCCAACAATGCCAATAGCATTTCCCAGAGATCCCGGAACTCTCACCCCAGCCTCCCGAATCAGTTCAAAAGCCAGTTCCAGAAAAATCAGTTCCACCACACTGGAAAAGGGCACTCCTTCCCTCGCCTCCGCAAAAGACAGTATCAGTGCAGATGGCAGAATCTGTGTATGGAAACGTATCACTGCCAGGTAAAGTCCCGGCAGAACAGTCGCCATGATCACAGCCAGATATCGCAGTATTCTGAGAAAGGAAGCCATCTCGAACCTGTGATACCAGTCCTCGCTGCTCTCCATGAAACTGCTAAAATTTCCCGGAAGGATCAATGCTTCCGGAGAATTGTCACACAGAATCACAACCTTACCTTTCAGGATTTCCTGCACAGCACGATCCGGACGTTCCGTTGTTTGATACTGAGGAAAAGGAGAATACCACACATCTTCTGTCAGCTGTTCAAGCATACCGCTGTCAAGGATTCCGTCAATCTGAAATTCTTCCAGCCGTTCCTTCACTTCTTCCAGAAGTCCCTCATGTACCAGGTCATCCATGTATAACACCTGCGTTAAGGTATGAGAGCGCACACCGATTTTATATTCTTCCACCTTGAGTCTGGTATCACGAAGCCTTTTTCTTACCAGTGCACTGTTACTTTTCACACTGTCCGAAAATCCTTCCCTTGAACCCCGCAGCACCTTTTCCGATTCTGCCTCCATCACACCTGTGGATGGATAACCTTTGCTGGAGATTTTCATCGCCTTGTCATATCCATCTATGAAAAACACTGCATTCCCTGCAAGCATGGCATCTATGGACTCGTCAAGATTCTCCAGTTTCTTTACATCTGCGATCCCAAGACTGTTATGCCTGACAAATTCCTGAATATCCTCCGGCGAAATCTCCCAGAAATGATTGATCATCTTTCCAAGAGCAGAATCATCCAGCATCATGTTGGAAACCGCAACTTCTATATAGACCATAAGGCAGTCCACCTTATGTTTATCTCCCAGACGCATGGGACGGATCAGAATATCACTGCAGTTTTCCAGCCTGCTTCGCAGATATTTCTCATTCTCCCTCAGATTTGCAGATACTTTCCGGGATTCTTCCAGCTTCTTCAATAATTTCCCACCTCGTTTCATACCGGTACATCGTTTTCGATGTACCAGACAGATCTGTTGCCAGTCGGCAATATTCATAAACCCACTTACATACATGGATGCGCAAAAAAAGAGAGGCATCCCGCCTCTCTTAGAATTTCCCGATATTCAGATATTATACCATTCTTATCTGTGTCCCCTGGATTTCTCTTTCTCTGCACGCTCACGTTCTGCATCCTCAGCCTCAATAGAACGCATGATAGCCATTCTCTGATTCTCGATATGCTGGAAAGAAAGCTGTTTCGCGCGTTCCACGTCGCGCTCTCTGATCGCCTTTGTCAGTTCCTCATGTTCCTTCACCAGAACATCTCGTGTTTCACCTTCTTTCAGATATTCCACACGATAACGATAAATCTGCTCACGCATATTGTTGAGTACCTGGATCAGCCTCTTATTATCAGAAGCCTGATAAATAACCTCATGGAATGCAACGTCAGCCTCCGCAAGCTTAACAAGATTTCCCTCTGCGATCGTATGTTCAAACTCCTTGGCAGCAAGCCAGAGTCTCCTCATTTCTTCTTCAGTCATACGGGCACATGCTTTCTCAATAGCTACATTCTCAAGAGCAATACGAACCTCCAGAACATCATTCAGATCCTTCTCTGTGATATTGGCAACCTGGGCACCACGTCTCGGGATCATCACTACCAGACCTTCCTGCTCCAGCTTACGCATTGCCTCTCTGATAGGAGTTCTGCTCACGCCAAGTCTCTCTGCCAGCGCAATCTCCATCAGTCTCTCACCAGGTTTCAGTTCGCCCTTCAGGATTGCCTGACGCAGCGTATTAAAAACCACATCCCTTAATGGAAGATATTCATTCATATTTACTGAAAAATCACTTGTCATTTGTATTCCCTCCTGCTTTCGTTACTTCTGTGGCAAAAACCGTCTTCGCCAGCCGGCTCTCTCTGAGAACCTCTGCTGCCGCCTCCATCTTCTCACGATTATCAAAGATTCCGAACACTGTAGGACCACTTCCACTCATCATCGCCTTTAACGCACCATGACTCTCCATCAGTGCTTTGATTTCGCCAATTACAGGATATTTCTCTATAATTCCCGGCTCAAAAACATTTCCCATCTTCTGTGTCATTGCCAGAAGATCTCCACGTTCTATATCTCCTATCATCCCGTCAATATCTGGATGAGAAGAAATCTTATCCAGCTGAAGGCTCTCATAGGCAGCTTTGGTGGAAACATTGATTCCGGGCTTACCGATCAGTACAAAACAGTCCGGCACCTGAGTGATCCTGGTCAGTTTCTCCCCGATCCCCTCTGCCAGGGCAGTTCCTCTCATCACACAGTACGGAACATCTGCCCCGATATTCACAGCACGATCCATCAGCTCCTTCTGGCTCAGTCCCAGTTTAAAAAGCCGGTTGATCCCCACCAGTGCAGCTGCCGCATCCGAGCTTCCGCCTGCCATACCTGCTGCCACAGGAATAAATTTCTCAAGATGGATATCCACACCACCCTTAACCTGAAATTCATCCATCAGAAGCTTCGCCGCCTTATACACCAGATTTCGTTCATCATTCGGAATATAGGAATAATTGACAGACAGGGAAATCCCCGGCTTCCTCACCCTCTTCATCTCCAGAACATCATACATCTGTATCGTCTGCATGATCATCCGGACTTCATGATAGCCATCCTCTCTCTTTCTGAGAATATCCAGTCCCAGATTTATCTTCGCCAATGCACGTAAACGCATAAAATCCTCCGTTTCCAACAATATCATCCGTATATAACTGTACTTTCGCAATTATATTTGTACTTTGTATACAATAAAACTCTTTGCGCATATTTTAAATCATTTTTTTTTAGTTTTCAATATAGGAGTTTTCATTTTTTCCGGAAATTTTTTTCATTATCATCCCTGCCTGACAAGAATTAACGACTGCCCCGGCTTTACCTCTTTTTCCGTAAGACTGTTCACACCCGAAATCTCATCCACAGTTGTATAAAATTTCTTTGCAATATCCCACAGGGTATCTCCGGCCTTTACAATATAGACCGTAATTCCCGGCATACTTTCCAGTTTCTTACGATCCAGCGGCTGTTCTTCCACAGATTCAATAAGCTGCTCTTCCCACTGTCTGAACACAAGCACATTCAGTCCCACCGCCGCCTTGACTTCAATCTCATCCCCATCTGCCATTGCAGTGGAAAGCTGTTCAAGGTCAGCCTGAAGTAAATATGTGCAATCCTTCCCGATCTCTTCTGCCTCGATCAGATGGGTAAACGGAAGCATGGCATCCATAGAATAAAACGGCATTTCATCATTTCCAATAATATACAGGATCTTGAGTGCCACAATTCCTTCTGCCACAATTCCCTTATCTGTAATCCTGGTCTTATCTACTTTTACCTTACCGCTACTGTGGCAAAGCTGCAAAACTTTTCCCTGACTCTCCTTAACTTCTATCCGGTCTGTCAGACGACACCTGGAAAAATTCCGTACCAGAAGACTTTCCAACATTTCCTTTTTCCGATGAAGAACACATTCTTTGTGTGGGCTGTATGCATCAAGAAGAAGTTCATGCTCCTCTTCCCTGTACATTTTCATATTTAATTCCAGTACCACATCCACCTGCAGGATACGTTCTTCACCATCCGGATCAGGCTTTACCTCTATCCCCTGATGAAGAAGAGACACCTCAATATGTGGGATCAGATCTTCCATACAGCCACTGCATTCCATCTCATTGGAAAAAGGCATGGTATACTCCAGCCACTGAGGTGGATTCTCCTCTTCATACCCTGTATACAGAAGAAAAACCGCAAGCTCTCCTTTCACCCGGAGTTTGTTCTCTCCCGGCCGCAGATCCAGATTCCTCGGTTCAGCCATATACCACAGAAGGTTTTCTACATTCGGTCTGTTTGACGCAAGAGTAATATCATCCTTAATGCGCAGAGTATCTTTTTTATGTACACGAAGACTCATAAGCCGGATTTTCTCCGTTTTCACAGAGACTTCCTGATCCTCTGCGGAAACCGGAAGTTCAACGACTGCCAGTTCATCTACCACTGCATAAAAAGTTACAATTGCTTTAATATTCAGTTTTCTGGAATGGATCATATGAACACTGAGATCCTCAATCTCCCATTTCAGACACAGCTTATCTCCCCCTTCGATTCCCTCCAGATTAATCATCTCATCCAGCGGAAGCTTCGCAGAAAGGCTGTAAATCCTGCCCTCTTTTTCTCCCACATAAAGCAAATCTGCATTTAATGTCCCTTTAAGAAGCGCTCTTCCTTCACTCAGCCTCACTTCCTCCATGGAAACATCCGCTTTGCTCTGCACCAGTCTCCCGATATCCGGTTTCACATCGGGCACATTATAGTCCTCGTCAAAAGTCGCCTGCGCTGCCGCTTTATTTTTGATCCGCAGCATCTGAATACTTTCTTTTTTTAATTCCAACCTGCTTCCTTCCTTTCTCTGTTTACTTTATGATAAAACCCAAAAATTCTATCGGTTTCTCTGTTTCTCTGATTTTCAGGACAATACAGGGATAAGACGGTTCACTGCCTGCATCCGCTTTCTCCGGACCTATCAGCCTTGTCTTGCAGAATACTGCGTTCTCTGATTCGGAAACCTCCTCCACCTGAATACTGTACCCTCCTGTAAGCTGCTCTCCATATCCCTTCATCAGATACCTTATATCTCCCACCTGATAGGTCATCTGAAATACATTCTTTTTCTTCTGTTCCATCAGTTCTGAAATCTCTTCCGGAATTTCCTCCTGCTTTACGATCGTATATTCCAGAGGTGTACGTTCGCCCTCCTCAATCCTGATAAACTGACAGCCCGCCGGCAAAAGAGCCAACAGCAACACACAGAGCAGTCCTCCTGTCCTTTTGCCCATAATGCACCCCTGCTCATTCTTCGCTAAATATTCTATGCCGGATACAGCCCTGTTATTACCATACTCTATGCTATATATCTGACAGTAACTGCTTTTCTGCAGGAAAGAATCCTGTCCTGAGTGCTTTATTTAATGCCAAAAAATCATTATACTATGATTTATTTCTTGCAGGATATCTCATAATTCCTTATAATAACTTCTATACTTATATATGGGCATCAGCATTATATAATGCCCGGAAAGGAATTAACGAATGATACGATTTATCCTCGTCTGTATTGTTGTGATCGGATACCTGATCCTGTCCATCCCCATCCTGCTGGTCGAATGGATCATCGGCAGATTTTCTCCTGAAAAGAAGGATATCAGCTCCCTTAGGATCATCCAGGCAGTATTCCGATTTATCCTTAAGATCACCGGTGCAAAGATTACTGTGATCGGAGAAGAAAATGTGCCAAAGGACACACCTGTACTTTATATCGGCAACCACAGAAGCTACTTCGACATACTTCTTACTTACTCCCGCTGTCCAATCCGTACAGGCTACATTGCCAAAAAAGAGATGGAGAAAATTCCTCTTCTTTCCACATGGATGCGTTATCTCCACTGTCTCTTCCTTGACAGGAAAGACATCAAACAGGGACTCAAAACGATCCTGACCGCAGTAGACAAAGTAAAATCCGGAATTTCCATCTGTATTTTCCCGGAAGGAACCCGAAACAGAAATAAAGATGAGCTGGACATGCTTCCCTTCCATGAAGGAAGCTTCAAAATCGCTACCAAGGCCAATTGCCCGATCATCCCAATTGCGATCAGCAATTCAGCCAACATTTTCGAGGCACACTTCCCGAAGATATCTCCTGCAAAAGTTGTAGTAGAATACGGTAAGCCGATCTATCCGGATGAACTGAGCAAAGAAGATAAGAGGCATGTCGGAGAATATACGCAAAACGTAATTCGCGAAATGCTTATAAAGAACAAAACACTGACCGAAAACTAATAAGACCATCGGCAGAGCGTAAAAACAAAAATTTACGCTCTGCCGGACTGTTATATATCAGAATTTCCATTGTATCTGGACTAATCCGGGAAATACCTTAAGTGACCTGATCATCTTATCAACTGTAAACCTCTTCTCCTCAAAATCAATCTCTCCCCACAGACTTATATTAGATGCTACCTTTTCCATCTGCTCCGGTGTCGCATGATTCTCCGCAAGCACCGATAATTTCTCCAGCTTTAACTGATGCATCTGGTCTATTTCTTCCACTCTCTGATTAATATAATCTGTCAGTGTTTCTCCGGCACCTGCCAGAGAATCCACAAGCAGAGAAATCTCCTTTTCCATTTCCTCAATCTCCCTGTAAATCTGCTTTACCTGCGGATTTTCATTTAACTTCGTATAAGCGGCAGGAGACTGTCCTTCGCGCAACTTACGTACCATCTCTTTATATACATAATTCTCCACATCTTCAGTATAAACCTTTCCGCACCCCGGGCAGGCTTTGTTGTTCAGACGCTTCGTACATCTCAGGTACTGTTTACCAGACTGTATTTTAATACTCATAAGTGCGTATCCGCAATTGCCACATTTCACTTTCCCTGCCAGCCATGTATTCACAGCTTTCCTATTGGCCTGAATCGTTTTATTTCTCATAAGCTTGATCCTGCAGTTCAGCCACTGCTTCGAAGACACAAGCCCTTCATGAGGTGCCACCACCAGCATATGACCCTTAAGATTTTGCAGCTTATCTGTCTGCGCATCCCGCCCCTGATAAAGATAACATCCATGAATCCCGTCAAACTGCTCCGGACTGCTTACTATATTGGTTCCATGGCTCCTGAAAAAACGGTACACATCCATATCAGCCCGCACATATACCGGATTTCTCAAAAGCTGGGCCAGCATGGAACGTATCAGTTCCTTTCCGTAGAACTGCACTCCCTTTTCCGCATAATATCTGGTGATATCCCCATAAGAAGTGTCCGGTTGTTCGTACATATCAAAAATTTCCCGCACAATTGCCGCTTCCCCGGGTTCTTCCACAAGCTTCTTTGTATGGATTCCCTCCATCAGGATCTCCTCAAGCCGATAACCATAAGGAGGCTTGCCGCCCATGCGAAAACCTTTCTGACTTCTGGAATAATATGCGTCGCTGACACGCTTCTGAATAGTCTCACGTTCCAGCTGCGCAAACACAATGCAAATATTTAACATTGCCCGTCCCATAGGTGTCGAAGTATCAAATTTCTCTGTAGAAGAGACAAATTCCACCTGATACTGCTGAAACAGATTCATCATATTGGAAAAATCCAGAATAGAACGGCTGATCCGGTCCAGCTTATACACGATCACTTTCTCCACTTCCCCTCTGCGGATATCTGTCAGAAGCTGCTGAAGCTGTGGTCTGACTGTATTCTTGCCGCTGTAACCCTTATCCTTGTACTCTTTGAAACTTCCACCCTTTAACTCGTACTTGCAGAACTCGATCTGACTTTCAATAGAAATACTGTCTGCTCTGTCCACTGACTGCCTTGCGTAGATTGCATTGATTCTCTTCATAGGGATCCTCCTTTGTGAAATGAAATAATTGTTGTTTTGCCGGGCAATGTTGTTACCGTTCACCCTGCATTCCGCAATACGTCTTGCAATGCACAGAATAAACAGTAACCGGCACTGTAACCATTCAACAATTCCTCCTCCGGGAAGAAAAACCTGAGCGATTACATTTTGTCAATACAATTACGATAACAAATATTTAAAAATGTGTAAATCGACTTTTTTCTATCTTTATGTATAGATTTTTCCGACAGTTTCATTGTATAATGATGTCATAAATATTCCTCTACAATCAACTCGTTCCTCTGCTGTCATTTACAACTGTCCTGTACCGTTACCGTTCACTCTATACCTGTGTCACCGACTAAAAGGAGATTTCCCATATGAGAAGAAAATGTACCGATTCCCTGATATACTGGAAAAAAAATCCCGGCCGCAAACCTTTAATCCTCCAGGGGCTTCGCCAGACAGGCAAGACCTGGCTGCTTATGGACTTCGGAAATAAGCAATACGAACATACACTCTACATCAATCTGGAAACAGACCGCTCTGCTGCAGACTATCTGTCTGTTCCACATGATCCACAGGAAGTACTGCTTTTTCTGGAAACCTGTGCAGGAAAACCACTGCGCCCTGCCTCTTCCCTTCTGATTCTTGACAATATCCAGTGCATTCCTCAGATTTCCACACTTCTTACTTCTATTGCCCTGGACTTTCCACAATATCACATTGCCTCTATCTATAAAGGTGTGGTTAACTCTGATTCTTTCTCCGTCCACGACTTTGATATCCTGACTCTGTATCCACTGGATTTTGAAGAATTTCTGTGGGCCAATGCTGAGTTTGCCCTTACAAGAGAAATCCGCAATCATTTCTCCGATTTCAGCTCAATGGGAAAGAAACTCCACGAAAAAGCCCTGTCACAGTTCCGTCTCTATCTGATCATCGGCGGAATGCCTGCTGCCATTATGGAATACAAAAAAGAAAAAAAGCTCCTGCTGGTACCTGACACCCAGCAAAAGCTCCTTAATCTTTTTCTCAACGATATTACTGCCCTGGCTCCAAAAGGAACCGCCCGCCACTGCCGCAATGCCTGGCTCTCGATCCCTGCACAGCTCGGCAGAACCAGCCGTAAATTCCAGTACACCCGCATTGCAAAAGGTGCTACTGCCAAAGTCTACCACGAACCCCTGCAGTGGCTGATCAGCACCGGACTTGCCATTCCCTGCCAGACAGCTGTCTGCAGCAAACCTTCGGAAACCTCCTTACATCTGTATCCTGTTGACACCGGATTATGCTCATGCATACTGAAAATCCCTGCCTTCCAGCTTCTGTCAGGAGAAGAAACCACCGCCGGTACAGCCTGTATCGAAACCTTTCTGGCACAGCACTTTATCCGGAATGGCTATGCCCTCTCCTACTGGTCCAGCGGCAACCAGGCGGAAGTTCCCTTTTTACTGTCCAAAAACAGTCATTTTATTGCCATAGACTACCGCACCACCCCACATCAGAAGTGCAGGAACCTTATGCAGCTGAATAAATCTTCTCTCTCTCCTGCACCCACGCAAATGTATTTAATCTCTGCCGAAGACTTCAGGCAAAAAGAAGCTTATCGGATCGTGCCTTTATATGCGGTATTTTGCATATAGAACGTGGCAGATACAACAGGCAAAAGCAGACTCCGGCCGGTAGTTCTTCTCGCTTTCACATCTTCGGAAACGAAGAAAAAACATCTTCAGCCATATCTCTCTGATATGGCTGAAAACTTTTTACGCATTGTTAAGGCTCTTACTGATAAGGTTTTCAGTTTACCAGTATTTTTTTACATAATTGACAGCTTCTTCCTGTGACAGGGAAAATTCATTCATGATATTTCTGACCGTATCTGCCTCACTGATATTAAAATTCCTGCAGGTCCTTACAGTCGCACGAATACCTTCAAGGATACCTTCCCATCGACCTTCCTGACGCCCCTCCTGTCTTCCTTCTAGTCTGCCTTCCCGTCTGCCTTTCTGACGGCCTTCTTCGACACCTTCCTGTCTTAACTCTTCCAATGCATTACACATATTGATCTGCCCTCCTCTCTGCTCCGATTCCATAGCATGATCGATCAGTTTCTGTGATTCTGTAATAGCACCTATCACAATGCCCAGATCTGCCGGGATATCATGGTCACTGTAGACTTCTTTGATCTTCGCATAATCCCTGGCATAGATCAGGCGGCTCATATCAAACACTATGTTTACATCCGGATCACTGAAACACAGTTCCCCACTTGATCTTACCTGGACCAGATTCATACGGTAATCAGATACCAGTGGTTCTATCTTTTCGGGGATCTCCAGCATATCCTTCAGGGAAAACGGACCATCCCATTCACTTTCTCCATAGTATACACACAGACTAATTACCGGATGCAGCCGGTCGGTCTTCTTAAAACCTGACAGGAATTCATCCGCTGAATGGAAATCCCCGTTTTTCTTATTTACTGCTGCAATCTCATCATATTCTTTCATGTAAGAAAACGCATCTCCGACCATATGACGCAGCGGCATCGCATAATGGATCTTTGCCTGATTTTCCAGTCCCCAGAGAACAAAGTCCACACCATATGCCGTCTTCTTTACAACATCCAGGATCGGCTCCGGTCATTGCGATCGGAGTCTTTCTTTTTAATAAACCTATACCATATATTCTAACAGAATCTTATCCTTATATTGCTTTCTGCTATTTCAAGGTGTATCTGACTCCCCTGCCTGCACCTGTTTTTTTCAGGATTTTCTTTTCAATCAGGCTGTTCAGAGTACGTACTGCTTTACTCTTTTCCATTTCTGCTGCTTTCTCAATTTCTGATCTTGACATTTTTTCTTTTCCCTTAAGGATTCTGACCAGTATCTGTTCGGCTTCATTCAGATTATAGTTTTCCCTTATAACAGGAAGAATTACTTTAATAGAATTACGGAAACACTGGTACGATGGTTTTATCAGTGCATTCCTGTAAGCATGATTGATCCTCATGATTCCGGTTCCAAATTTCTCAATATATTTCAGCCGGAAGAACACATTTCCGATAATAGGATTTCTGAGTATGGATATCTGACCATTCAGGTATTCCTCTTCGCTGATTCCGGCAGGAAGCCCTCCCGGAGAACTGATCTCAATCCTGTCCGCATACATACTGACTTTTATAGATGCCGGGATATCCCACATTCGATGGATCAGAGCATTGGCTATTGCTTCCCTGAAGGCTTTTTCCGGGATTTTGTCAATACATTTCCTTTCGGCTCCCTCTATTTTTTCATACTGATAATACTTTCGGAACATCTGAAGTGTTTTTTCCAACTGAGAAAGTATGGAAATATTTTCCAGTGATTCCCTGTCCATGATCTCATCTATGGTATCACCAAAACGTATGATATCTATTCCCGTAAACTGATTATCATCAGCAAGAAGTGCAGCTGCATTATTGAACCCACTCTGATCAGAATACAGTTCAAGAGTTTTTAAAATATCTTTATTGATCTTCTCAATGCCCATCACCCGGATAAATTCTGTTTCCAATTTAGCAAAAGTAAGCTGCTGATTGAATGAAGTGATCTCCTCAAAAGTCTGATTACAGCCCTCCAGGATCAACCGGTTATATTCCAGACGATCCACTTCAACTGTAGAAGAATCATTTCTTTTATAAGCTTTACCTTTATAGAGATAAGGCTTATACCTGCCTTCATAAACAGTGAGCACAATCGTATTTTCCTGTATCTCCAGACGGAACTCCGGCACAGGACTGAGACTGTCGTTGATCTTATTCTCCAGATTCAAGCATCCGTTCACGGGATCTGTTATGCCGATGATGTTCCCCTGATCATTGATTCCAAATATAATCTTTCCTTCGCCATAATTAGCATAGGCACTGATTGTTTTCAGAAACGTGTTAGATGACAGATTTTCCTTATATTCCAATGTTCTGCTTTCCCTCATGATACATTCTCCTCCACATTTTCAACCATTTGAAATCCAATATTGATTTATAATATATAGTATAAAATCGTTCCAATCGAAATGCAACGATTTCTTTTTTCGTTTCATATAGAATACAACGATTTATATAATCATCAAATATAATTCCGCCGATCAACAGCCAACGTAATTGTATAATTGTGAAATAATAAATATTATACGTAAATAATACAGTTATAAATCATTTCATTTTAACTTTTATTTCTATATTGCTCTACTCAAAACAATTTTTTTCCACAAAATCAACCTATCCACTACCCAAAGGGGAACTATAATCATGACAAAGATTAAGAATACGAAGAAAGGCATGGCTAAGAAAACCTTAAGTATGTCTCTCGTCGTTGCAATGCTGGCAACCTCTAACGTGCCGGTTTGGGCTGCTGAGTTCAGTGATGGAAGTGATGCAGCAGTTGCTACAGAAGCAGATACATTCGTTACAGATGCGGAAGCTCCTGTAGTTGAAGACACAGAAGAAACTACTCCTGCATCTATTATGGTAAATGAAGGTGATATTTCTGTTAACTTATCTGTAAGTAGTACAAATGTTGTATGGGGTGACAATGCAACAGTAAGTGGTACTGTTACTAAAAAAGATGGTAGCAATATTGATAACGGATGGAAATATCGTTGGGTTGATGAGAATGGTGTTGCTGTTGTAGCTTCCAAAGGCAAAAAAAAGGTAACAAAATCAGATGCAATGAGTTTAAAAAATGTATCTAAAGATTTTGCCGGTAAAACATTAACTCTGTATGTATACGATACAGATGAAAATGATCAGGTTCTTTATGATATCAATACACAGATTGTTGTCAAGATTGAGAAAAGATCTATTAAAAAAGTTGAATTTAATACTACTGTACAGCCTCAGGCAAAAATAGAATACAATGGATTTGCTCAGAGTATTGGTGATTCATTTTTTGTAACTGATGAAAAGGGTGATCTTGTAACAGCTGACAATTATGAAACCGTTTCAACAAGTGGAACTGTTGTTGGCGATGAAATCGCAACCACTGTAACTGCAAAAGAAGACTCTCCATATATTGGAAGTTCTAAAATGGTTATAGGTAAAATTGTTAAGAGAAAACTCCAGTCAACAGATATTGTTGCTAATACAACAAAGGGTCAGACTTATCAGTATACTGGTAGTACAATTACTGTTCCTAAAGACACACTTACCTTAAAAGAATCTGCTTCTGTTAATAACGGAGAAGATGGATTATTAAGTGGTGCTGATCTGTCCTCAACAATCAAAAAAGGTACTGTTACTGGTGCTAATATTGGAGAAGAAAAAGTAACTGTTGCTGTTGATCCTGATAAATTTGATAACATTGATTTAAATGGAACAACATCTTTCCAGACAGAGGAAACAGTAACAATTGCTAAACGTGATCTTTCCACAGCTGGAACTAAGATTTCAGTGAAAACTTTAAGTGGACAGATTCCTACTAATATCCCTGTGAATCAGTTAGTTAATTACTTAACATTTACTGGTGTGGAAGGTTCAGATCTTTCTGCAATCAGAGATGCAAAAGATGAATATACAACTATCGTAAAGAATGCTGATGGAACAGATGCTACAGAATTTAAAAACGGAAGTACATACACAGTTACTGTAAGAGCAACAGATAAAGGACATTGTACTGGCGAACAGACTTTTACAGTTGTTGCAACTGCAGCAGCATTAGAGAGCGTAACTGCAGTTAAAACATATGAATCAACTTACAACGGAGACGAAATTAAGCCGTCTAAGAGTGATCTTGGTGAATTAAGCATTCAGTATTACAATGAAAAAGGTGTTCTTACCAGTGAAAAATTAGGTACCGATGCATATGAAATTACCGGATATACTAATAACGTTAATGCTACTAAGAAATATAACGGAACAACACCAGAACCTACTGCATATGTAAATATTAAAATTACAAGTGGAACATATAAAGATCAGACAGCATCAGTTGCATTCCTGATTAATCCACTGGAAGTTACATCTGAATATGTTACTGTTCAGAAAAATATTTCCATTAACAATACTTATACAAAAGCTTCTGAATATCAGGTACCTGTAACTGTAGTTGCTAAAGATCATGTTACTGGTACTGCAAGTCATAAGATTGTTAAAACTTTAGATGCCGCTGATTATAAAGTGGAATATAAGTTTGTTGATGGTGCTAACTCTGCATCAGCAGGAACTGCAACTAACGAACTTCACGATTATATCAGAACAACTGTAACAATCACAAATACTAACTACATCTATGGTACCAAAAACGGAAAGACTATAGATAATCTTAATGCAAAAAATGATACTGAAATCACAGCTAAACAGCTGACAGATTCTATGGTTGTTGTTACTCCTTCAACTTACACATATACAGGTGGAAAGATTACACCGAATTATGCTGTGATTGATGGTGCAATTGCACTTTATAAATATGGCGAAGTAACAGATGATAAAGCTGAATATAAAGAAGTTTCCATTACTGATGCAGTTAATGTAGGAACTGGAAAAATTACTGTAGAAGGTTATAAACCAAATGATTTCTATTCAGGAACAGCTACTGGAACATTTACAATTACCGCTGCAAATACAGCTGATGTAAAAGTGGCAATTGCTGACCAGGATTACACTGGCAAACAGGTAAGACCTCGTAAATTTACAGCTACTTTAAATGGAAATGATGTATCCGACCAGTTTGAAATTGTTTCCTATGGTGAGAACGTTGAAGCTGGAACTGGAACGGTTGTTTTGAAACCATTGGATGGAAACAAGAACTTTACAGGTTCTAATATCACAGCAAACTTTAATATCGTAAAAGAAAAAATCAAAGCTGATATCAGTGTTTATGATGATAAAGGATTTGATGTGACTAAGAAATCTACTGCAACTGTTGTTAAGGATAGCGATGAAAATGTAATTGGTGTAGCGGCTGATAGTAAAACTCCATTTACATTTGATGGAAATGCACATACTTTTGCAAAAGCATTATTAAGCAACATTAAAAAGGTGACTCCTGATGGGGTGAAAACAACAGCAAAAGAAAGTGACTTTGAAATTAAATATGCTGACAATATTACAGGTAAATTCATTAGTAACGGATTTGAAAATATTGGTTATATCTATGCAGTAGCTAAAGAGGGAACAGGATTTGCAGGAACTAAGACAATTGTTACTTCTGACGGTACAATTATCAACGGTGTTGTTGCATACATCCCATTCTCTATTAAATCTGTCAAATTTGTTGCTAAGAATGTCAGCATTAAAAATGGCACATATGCAGCTGGCCTTCAGGTTAAACCTGAAGTATTGATTCAGATTGGTGGAAGTACATTAGTCGAAGGAAAAGATTATACACTTAGATTAATTGACAATGCAGGCAATACCGTAACTCCTATCGATACAACAGTTGGTAATATTTATGGTATAGAAGTCAAAGGTATTAACGGATATATGCAGTCAGGTGTTGCAACAACTGACACAGCTTACACCAAAGCAAACTTAACATGGGGCGTTGATAAGAAAAATATCAATGATTGTACTGTAACTGTAAAAGATGGTGTTGTAACTGTATTAAACGGATATCTGCCGGTTGCTTCCACAGAATATACTTCTGAGAAGAATGCAGATGGAACATATACTGTAAAAGCAAACAGCGCATCCAAAAACTATACAGGTTCCAAGACAGTATCCGCTGAAGGAAAAGCAGAAGACGAAAAACCGGATGCTCCAATGATCAGTAAAGTAACTGTTACTGGAAACAAAGCAACAGTCATTCTTTCCGGTGATTCTGAAGGTGCTGCTGGTTATGATTATGTAATCTCTACAGATCGTGACTGCATTACAAATAAAAATTATACTTCTGTAAATAAGAATCAGGTTAGTACATCTACTACATTTAAGTATGTACAGCAGGAAACATACTATGCATACTGCCATGCTTGGAAACGTGATGAAAACGGTAAGAAAGTATTCAGTGACTGGTCTAATGCATATCCATTCGTTGTATCTGCAATTACACCAGATGCTCCGGTTATCACAAACGTAAAAGTAAGTGGAACAACTGTAAAAGTAACATATAAAGCTGCTAAAAATGCAACTGGTTACGATGTAGTACTTGGAACATCCTCCAAAAAAGAAAACGGTGAGACTCGTCCATATCACTATGGCGATCACAAGATCCTGAACCTCAAAGAAGGTACAGTAACAGCTACATTTAAGAATGTACCAAAAGGAAGCTGGACAGTTGGAATGCATGCGTTCAACAGAACTTCCGAAGATGGCAAGAAAGTATTCAGCCCATGGTCCAATCTTAAAAAAATCACTGTAAAATAATCCATTTGGGTAATTTTATATAAGATTCCAACAGGCAGGACGGGGCATAATCATGAATTATGCCCCATTCTTGCAATACAAAAGAAATATGTTTTTTCAGATAATGAAGGAGAAAAAGAATATGGGATTAAAAGAACGTAGAAAAAAAATTATGGCTTTAATGCTTGTTGCTTGTGTAGCAGGAACTAGTACTGTACCTGTAACTGCTTCTGATGTAAGTGTATTTTCTGATGGAACTACTGAAAGCAATGAGACAACAACCAAATATGTTAATTTTATTTTTGAAACAGAAGACGGAGAAAATGTTGGAGGCGGTGATATCATCATTGATAAGGCTAGGACAGTAATCCATGCAAGTGAACTGGCTGACTTAATCCCTAGCGGCTATGAACTTTGTGAAACTGGCGACATCTATGTCGGAAATGACTCCTCTGTTACAATCAAAGTCAGAAAACCGGTAACAACCAAATATGTTAATTTTATTTTTGAAACAGAAGACGGAGAAAATGTTGGA
>NZ_JAJDMJ010000044.1:0-32275 GCF_020593585.1 Blautia sp. DFI.6.71 | reverse complement strand
GATAAGAAACTGAACTATATGACTGTACCGGCGGCAATAAAAGAGCTGGAAAAAAGTAAGCGCTTAAATCTTGGGTAGCTTTACTGTCTACGTTTTTAAACTCATAATGATAGTAAATAGATTTTTACTACACTCCGCTTGATAGGAGATAGAAATTTACTACATTTGGAGGTTTCATTATGAGTAAGAAACGTGCTCCAGGGCGTTCCCTGGACGAATGGATGGAACTGGTAATCGAATGCAGACAAAGTGGCCTGACAGATGCTGCATGGTGTAATGAGCATGGGATATCTCCCAGCTGTTTTTACAATGCAGTTACCCGTCTCCGCAAAAAAGCCTGTCAGATACCGGATCCAGCCCCCAAAGCCAGCACTCTTGACCTTACATCCCATAAACAGGATGTAGTCCAGATTGCTATAGAACCGGAGTCTTCTCCGGCAGGACTGATCCCAGATAATGGGAACAGACCTATGCACCTTGACAATTCACATACGATTGAAATCGAAGCAGACGGATTGCTTATACGAATGAGTAATGAGATCAAACCGTTACTTCTGAAGATGCTTATGGATACGCTTAGGGAGTCGTTATGTTAGCGGACATCTCAAGTGTTGATGCGATCTATATCGTCTGTGGCAGAACAGATATGCGCAAGTCCATTGATGGATTATGTGCGATCATCCAGGAACAGTTTTCGATGGAGATCGACCATGCACTTTTTCTTTTCTGCGGCCGTAAATGCGACCGTATCAAAGCTATTTTAAAAGAACCTGACGGGATCGTTATGATCTACAAAAGACTGACCGCCCAGGGATCTTACCGGTGGCCCAGGAATAAATCTGAGGTCCGGAATCTTACATGGCGGGAGTTCGACTGGCTGATGTCTGGCATTGATATTGAGCAGCCCAAAGCGATCAAGGCAACGTAAAAAAGATGCACATAAAACTCTTGTTTTTTGCTGTATTTTCGGCACTTTCAAGTCCTGGTAAATTCGCTGTTTTGCTGGGAAAAACCACTGTTTTCTGGTATAATGGAAACATCAGAAACAGGAGGAAAAAGCAGTGGCAGACAGTTCCAAAGATATCCAGCTCCGTGAGCTGAAGGACATGATAAACGATCTCAAAAAAATGATAAAAACACTTCAGGCAACTGTCGATGCTGGCAATAAACGGGAAGAGGCTCTCACCCGGGAGCGGGATAATCTGAAAGAAGAGATAGATCTTCTCCGTAAAAAATTGTTTGGCACCTCCAGCGAAAAAAGGACCCTCGATATTCCGGGTCAGTTAAACTTTTTTAATGAGGCGGAACTGGAACAGGATCCAGAAGCTGCAAAAGCAGAGGTTCTTGAATCAATTCTTCCGGAAAAAACAGCAAAAAAGCGAAAAGGAAGAGCTACAGATGCGGAACGTTTTAAGGGAGTTCCTGTTGAAAAAAAGTATCTGGAGCTTTCTGAGAAAGAGAAACTCTGCCCTGTCTGTGGTACCCCGCTGAAAGAAATCGGGGAAGAGTTTGTCCGCCGGGAACTGGTTTTTGTACCGGCAAAACTGAAAGTATATGAATACTACAGTAAGAACTATGAGTGTCCGCAGTGCAGGCTTCAGGATATTCCGGTCATCAAAAAAGGAAAAGGTGGCAGAGCCCATATGCTTTATGGAATGGCTTCTGCTGGAACGGTCGCCTGGGTAATGTACCAGAAGTTTTGTAATGGTCTCCCATACTACCGTCAGGAAAAGGACTGGAAACAGTATGGCGTGGAGATCACCAGAGCTACTATGGCAAACTGGGTGATCCGGAATTCCGAAGCGTTTTTTCTTCCTATGTACGAATACTTCCACAGGAAACTTCTGGAACGTGGATTCGCAATGGCAGATGAAACGCCACTTCAGGTTCTACATGAACCGGAACGCCGCGCTCAGACAAAGTCATATATGTGGCTTTTCCGCAGCGGTGAAGACGGAGGACCACCTATTATCCTCTATAAATACTCAGAGACCCGGGCCGGGGACAATGCTGTAGATTTTCTTCACGGCTTCAAGGGTTATCTGATGTGTGATGGCTATAGTGGATACAATAAAGTTCCAGATGCCAAACGCACAGCCTGCTGGGCACACATCAGAAGATATCTGACAGATGCCATTCCCAAGGGAAAGGCTCTGGATTATACCCAGCCATCCGTACAGGGAATGCTGTACATTAACCAGCTCTTCCACCTGGAAGATGTGATCAGATCAAAGTATTCTTCCTTCGATGCTATCAAAAAGGCTCGTCTTGAAAAAGAAAAGCCGATAGTAGAAGGCTTTTTGTCGTGGCTTGATCAGCAAAGCCCTATCCGTGGAAGCAGAATGGATAAAGCTGTCACTTACATTCAGAATCGCCGCTCCTATCTGTCCACCTATCTGGAAGACGGCCGCTGCAGTTTTTCTAATAATCTCAGCGAAAATGCGATCCGCCCGTTTACAGTAGGCCGTAAAAACTGGCTGTTCTGTGATACACCAAACGGAGCCCAGGCCAGTGCTATCGTGTACACAATGGTAGAAATGGCAAAAGCCAATGGAGTAAACGTCTATCACTATCTTACCTATCTGCTGGAGAAACTGCCTGATGATAGGATGAGTGATGATGAATTAGAACTTCTGGCACCATGGAACGAAACCGTCAAAGCTGAGATTGAACATCGTGCAAACGAATCAAATCAATCATATGTGAATTGTCAAGGTGCTCCGGCTACTGAAAAGTAGTCGGGGATTTTTCTATCATACCTAAAAATTAAGCGCTTACGGAAAAAATAGAAATGGTACGTCAGTTAGACAATATATACCGTCTGGATCATGCAGTAACAGCGAACCAGAAAGTAATATTGAAAGCCTTTGGACTGGATGCGAATAGTATAAAATACTTTGCGTCAGAGCTGAGTAAGGAACTGAAAGAAGCAGAATAAGGAAGGAAAATAAAGATGGCAAACGAAGTGAAGGTGGTCGGAAGTCCGAACAGTACTGCAAATAATTAAAAAAGCTGTCTGGATTCCGGATGTATTTGCATCCGGAACAGACAGCTTTTGTTGTATCAGCATCTAACCCTTAACCGCACCTGCGGAAACACCTTCTACAATGAATCTGGAAAGAAGAATGTAGACAATGATGACCGGGAAGATGGAAAAGGCGATCATTACATACACCTGTCCCATGTCAAACTTCAGGAAGTCTGCACTTCGAAGCTGTGCGATCAGTACAGGAAGTGTTTTCTTTTTATCTGAGTGAAGGACCAGCGCCGGAATGAAGTAATTATTCCAGCTCTGTACAAAGGTAAAAATTGCCTGCACAGCGATAGCCGGTTTCATAAGCGGGAATACGATTTTGTTAAAGGTATTAAATTCACCGGAACCGTCAATACGTGCTGCTTCCACAAGCTCCAGAGGAAGGTTGCTTTCCATGTACTGTTTCATATAGAAGAAAGTAACAGGAGCAGCAATACTTGGAACGATCAGTGGGACAAAGGAGTCGTCCAGACCTATTTTTCCCAACAGCTGAAGGAATCCAAGAGCAGTTACCTGAGTTGGGATCATCATGACTGCAAGGATAAATGTAAACATAAATTTTTTTGCTTTAAAATTGTATGCATGGATAGCGTAAGCAGTCATTGTTGAAAAATAGGTACATAAAACAGCGGAGCAGGTAGCAATGAAAATACTGTTGAACATACCATTCCATACAGGGAGTGTTCCTGCGAGAAGATTTTTCCAGTTCTCAATGAGATGTCCTCCGGGAATGGCTGTGAATCCCTTTTTCAGTGCGCCATTAGATCTGGTGGCATTGATAAACAGTACATAAAACCAGAACAGGCAGAAGAAGGAAATGATGATCAGTACGATATAGGCAAGAGTACGCTGACCTTTCATGCTCATTCCTTTTTTATTTTTGGAGTTTTTTTCATTCATTCTTCTCACCTCCATCAGTCTTTTATCTTGTTAAAGCGGAATACGATCAGGCTGAGCACTCCTGTGATAATGAACAGGAATACGGATAATGCACCACCCATTCCGTAGTTCTTGCTGAACAGATGCTTGTTCAGGAACATGATCAGTGTCATAGTGGAACGCATGGGGTCGCCGGTTCCGTTTGTCAGAATCTGAGGTACATCGAACATCTGCATGCCGCCGATCAGGGATGTGATCATAACATAGATCAGGATTGGACGAAGGAGTGGAAGAGTGATCTTTCTGAAAATCTGTGAGGAAGTTGCACCGTCTACTTCAGCTGCCTCGTAAAGCGAGGAGTCAATTCCCATCATACCTGCCATAAGAAGAATAGTTGTATTTCCGAACCACATCAGGAAGTTCAGGACTGCAACAAGGGTTCTGGCACTCCAGGCATGGCTGAAAAAGGAATATGCCTGTTTCAGTATTCCTGACTGCATCAGCATTGCATTGATGGGACCGCCGTCTGCAAATAAGGTAAAGAATAACATTGCAAAGGCGGATGCCATGATCAGGTTTGGCAGATAAATAACTGTTTTGAAGAAGCGCTGTCCCTTAAGCCGGAGGCTTGGATTGGAGAACCAGGCAGCCAGGAGCAGGGAAACCAGGATCTGTGGGATAAATCCCATTACCCACATGATCATTGTGTTTTTAAAATAAATCCAGATATCGCCACCCTGAAAGAGCTTTGCATAATTGGCAAGTCCCACAAAATTCGGTCCTATCTGCGTTAATCCAGATCTGTAATTTTCAAAGAAACTGTTATAAATTGTACTGATAAGCGGAACGAGCTGGAATATGAGATATACTACTACAAATGGTATCAGGAAGATATATCCCCATTTGTTATAGCTGACCGCTTTATGGTTATTATTCTTTGCCATTATCTTCCTCCATAGTCTGCTGTAATCCAAAGTGTGCCTGCCTGATGGTCAGGCAGGCACACAGGTTTCAATGTTTGATTAATAGGAAAGTTCCGGATATTTTTCTACAACTGCCTTATAGAACAGGTCGAGAGCTTCATCATAAGATGCGTTGCCTTCGAAGTAGTTCTTCATGGCATTCTGGAATTCTTCGTTGCAGCCCTGATCATAGATACTCATGTTACTCAGATCAATCTTATCAGCGCCTGCACAGAACATAGCCAGAGGATTCTGTCCACCAAGAACTGCATCGCCGTAGCTTTCATCTTTAGCCATTTCTTCCATGGCAGGTTTATTGTTTACGAAGTCATTATCAGCAGTAACGATTTCTTTCATAACGTCAACGTTAGTTGTCATCGTTCTCATGATATCAGCAACCAGTGTGGGATTGTCTGTGCCTGCAGCTGCTGTGATCCATGTTCCGCCCCAGTAGAAGCCCTGTGGCCCTTCTGTTGCAGCCCAGCCGCCATCTTTACCAACTGAACCATCCTGGTCAGCGCTCATGGAGAAGTCGATGAACCATGCAGGTCCGAAATATGAGAATACATTGCTGTCTTTGAAGAAGCCCTTGCTCCAGTCATCACTCCACAATTCATAGGTAGCTGTTTCTCCGGCATCAACCATTTCCTTGGACATATCTACCCAGTTTTTGATATTGTCATCAACAGTGATCTTTCCGTCAACAACCCATGGGGAAGTTACATTATTAGAGAATACACGGTAGGCATCATTTACAGTGGAAGTCATCTGATAGCCTTTTTCCTTCAGCTCTTCAGCTGTTGCCTTAAATGTATCCCAGTCTGCAACTTTCTTCTGAACCTCTGCCGGATCATCGCTTCCGAATACTTCTTTTGCAATATCTCTTCTGTAGATCATAGCACCCGGGCAGCCCTGCCAGGAAAGACCTTTTAAGTTGCCATCCGAATCTGTCATAACATCTTTGGTGTACTGATACTGGTCTGCAACTTCCTCATCTGTGATTCCCAGATCTGCCACAGACATTGTATAATCTGTATTTACATATTTCAGTGCATAATCGGCTTCAACAAGGAAGAGATCGATTTTGTCATCTGCTGCTGCATCAGCCTGTTTCAGAAGAGTCTCATCCAGATTATTCTGATATGCATTGTCATCAGAAGGAGTAATGTTCCATACAACATCAACATCTCCGATTTTGCCATGAGTTCCGTCAACTTCTTCATATCCGGGATAGTGGTCAGTCAGACGGGATTTGAATTCTTCATTCCAGCAATAAATGTTTAAAACTTTACCTTCGTCAGCGGCTGCATCTTCAGCCCATGTTGGAACTGCTGTAAGACCGGCAAGCATAGCTGCTGTTAATGTAATTGCCATAGCTTTTCTCTTCATCATGTTATTACCTCCTTGTGATAATTGTTTTGGGTTGATTGTAACTTTTCAGCAGTCCACCAACTGTGAAGATACTGAAGATTTTCTTATTTTGCCAGATTTCTGACTGATGCACCGGGGAAAAGTCTTCCATCAACGGTGAATTTATCGATGATCGTTGTTTTAGGATTTTCGATAAGATCAATCAGCTTCTGTGCGGCAAGCCGTCCAATCGTTTCTGTGTCCTGACACAGAGTTGTCAGCCGTGGCTCCAGGATGCGTGCAAAAGTAAGTCCGTCATAGCCTGCAATGGAAATATCATCTGGTATTCGAAGTCCACGTTCGTGGATTTCATTGATGCCACCCAGTGCGGAGAAGTCATCCGGATAGAGGATACAGGTAGGAGGATCTTTCAGATCCAGAAGCTCTGAAGTTGCTATTGCTGCAGCTTCTGCATCTCGATAAGGAATGACTGGCATATATTCATCAGGTATATCGATTCGTTTTTTCTGGAGAGTTCTGTAAAAACTTCCAAGTCTGTTTCGTGTGACAGAGGAATCTTCTCCGTGAATATAGGCAATCTTTCTGTGTCCCCGTTCAAGAATATAAGAGACAAGTTCTTCCATTCCCTGAATGTTGTTGGAAACAACAGCAATTCTTCCATCAAATACATGATCGATAGTGACTACCGGTATCTCGGACTGTACCAGGCGCTGTACCTCTTCTGTAAAAAAATTGATACAGGCGATCACCACTCCATCGACTCCACGGTAACGGCAGTGCTCATAATAACTGAGATGCTGACCGGAGAGGTTTCCGCTGGTAAAAGTGATGTCATATCCTCTGGATTCGGCAGTGCGTTTAAAGCTTTCCAGTACATGATTGAAATAATCATGGGTGAGGCCACTCATGGCTTCGTCTACAAAAAGTACGCCAAGATTATAACTGCGTCTGGTCTTTAGTGCTCTTGCTGAGGAATTTGGAAGATATCCCATTTCTGATGCAGTCTTCAAAATAAGCTGTCGGGTTTCTTCGTTGATATCCGAATAACCATTAAGTGCTTTGCTGACGCTTGCAACAGATACGTTACATTGTTTTGCGATGTCTTTCATGGATACCATATTATAGTCCAGCCTTTTCTGTTTTTGTTTCTAAAACGTTTTCGCAAGCTAATCGTACTTTATTTTCAGATAAAATTCAAGTATTTTTGTTATATTTGTATAATTTATCCCTGTTGCACAAAAAAGAATTTATAATAATTTATTAATTTCACAAAAAACAGGCTTTAATATAACGAAAAGTTTCGCGATGATCTTACGGAAGTTAAAATAACAGTTGTGAAATATTTTGACTGCTAAAAATGTAGTTGATTTTTTTGAAAAACTGAATTATACTGTGATAAATCCAATCTAAACTATATAATAAACATATAAATTCTGAACGTATTCGTTTTCGCAAGTCTGTTTTCGGCCTTTTCTTCACAAGTGTTTATTTATTCTTTTTAAGGAGGCTTTTCAATGAAATTCGGATATTTTGACGACAAGGCGAAAGAATATGTTATCACTACACCACATACACCATTACCCTGGATCAATTATCTGGGAAGTAATGATTTCTTTTCACTGATCTCCAACACCTGCGGAGGATATAGCTTTTATAAAGATGCAAAATTGTTGCGAATTACCAGGTACCGTTATAATAATATTCCTGCAGATTCCAACGGAAAGTATTATTATATTAATGATGACGGAGTAATCTGGAATCCGGGAACTATGCCGTCTGCAACAGAAACAGATACTTATGAATGCAGACATGGTCTTGGATACAGTCGCTTCTGTTCTTCGAAAAATAATCTAAAAGCAGAGCTTCTGGTTTTTGTGCCCTCTGATGCTTCATGTGAGATTAATTGTCTGAAACTGAAAAATAACTCTGAAACTGAAAAAAATATTTCTCTGTTCTCATACGTGGAATTCTGCCTCTGGAATGCAGTGGATGACGCATCGAACTTCCAGAGAAATTTAAGTATCGGAGAAGTGGAAGTACAGGGGAGTACGATTTATCATAAGACAGAATACAGAGAAAGAAGGAAACATTACAGTTTCTTTACAGTAAATACACAGGTGGACAATTATGATACCAACAGAGATGCTTTTCTGGGAGCAGGAAACGGGAATGCTTTTCCAGAAGCTGTATGTAAGAAAAAATGCAGTAACTCTATTGCAAGCGGATGGTATCCCATTGCTGCACATCAGATAGATCTGACTCTGCTGCCGGGAGAGGAAAAAGAATTTGTTTTTATGCTGGGATATTGTGAAAATCCGGCAGATGATAAATGGGAAGCTCCCGGAATTATCAATAAAACCTCTGCAAAAGCATTGATTGAAAGATTTAATACAATGGAAAAAGCGATGCAGGCCTTTGCAGAACTGAAAAATTACTGGGAAACATTGCTGGCACGCTTTGCAGTCGTCAGCGAGAACGAACATATTGACCGCATGGCAAATATCTGGAATCAATATCAGTGTATGGTAACCTTCAATATGTCCAGATCAGCATCTTATTACGAATCAGGAACAGGACGGGGGATGGGGTTTCGCGATTCTTGTCAGGATCTTCTGGGATTTGTGCATCTTATCCCGGAGCGGGCAAGGGAAAGGATTATTGATATAGCATCTACACAGTTTCCGGATGGAAGTGCATATCATCAGTACCAGCCGCTGACAAAACAGGGGAATCTGGATGTTGGAAGCGGATTTAATGACGACCCGTTATGGCTGATCGCAGCAGTAGCAGCATATATCAAAGAGACTGGTGATTATGGGATACTTGATGTGCAGGTACCCTTTGATTGTAAGAAGGGAACAGAGGTACCGCTTTTTGAACATCTGGAGAAATCTTTTTATTACACAGTAACCCATCTTGGTCCTCACAAACTTCCTCTGATCGGAAGGGCAGACTGGAATGACTGCCTGAATCTGAACTGTTTTTCCAGTGAACCTGGAGAATCCTTTCAGACAACAGGGCCGTCGGAAGGCCCTGTGGCAGAATCTGTATTTATTGCAGGTATGTTTGTGAAATATGGAAAAGAATTTGAGGAGCTCTGTGAGCGGACCGGGCACACAGAACTTGCAAAAGAAGCAGGGAAAGCAGTGGATGAGATGTATCAGGCAGTGCTGGATAATGGATGGGACGGAGAATGGTTCCTGCGTGCCTATGATGCACAGTCTGAAAAGGTTGGTTCAAAAGAATGCGAAGAAGGAAAGATTTTTATTGAACCACAGGGATTCTGTGTTATGGCAGGAATCGGCAAGGAAGAAGGAATAGCAGAAAAAGCTCTGGACTCTGTGAATGAATTGCTGGAAACAAAGTATGGAATAATGATCCTTCAGCCGGCTTATACAAGATACCATCTGGAACTTGGGGAAATTACTTCTTATCCGCCTGGATATAAAGAAAATGCAGGAATTTTCTGCCACAACAATCCGTGGATTTCCATTGCGGAGACTGTGCTTGGAAGAGGAAACAGGGCATTTGAGGTTTATCGTAAAATATGTCCATCTTATATTGAGGAAATCAGTGATATTCACCGGACAGAACCATATGTATATTCGCAGATGATCGCGGGAGCTGATGCACCAGGATTTGGAGAGGCAAAAAACAGTTGGCTGACAGGAACTGCAGCGTGGACATTTATAAACCTGTCACAGGCGCTTCTTGGTATTCTGCCAGGATATGATGGTTTGATCGTAGACCCCTGCCTTCCGGAAACGTTTGGCGATTTTAAAGTGAACCGTCATTTTAGAGGGGCGGATTATCATATTGAGATCCATAAACCGAAAGGTGTGCAGAAAGGAGTCAGATGGATTGAGGTAGATGGTGAGAGGATAAATGGAAACCAGATTCCTATGGTCAATGGCAGAAACGAATACCATGTAATTGTACAGATGGGATAACTGATAAATAAAAGTCCCCACCCATTGCTTATTGCCTGATGCAATTAAAGCAGAGGGTGGGGACTTATTTGAACAGGTTAAAGTAAAATACCTGTTTTATTTATTTTCTTCCTGAACTTCGATTTTACGAATTGTCTTGTTTTTGATTTCTTCTTTGATGGATGTAAGGAACTCACCAAGGTCTTTCATTCCTTCGTCGCCAAGGTAACGGCTTCTTACGGAAACCTTGCCTTCTTCTTCCTCTTTGGCGCCAACAATGAGCATGTATGGAACTCTTGCAAGGCGTGCTTCACGGATCTTGTAGCCCATCTTTTCGGAACGCTGGTCAACAGAGCAGCGGATTCCGTTTTCTTTTAACTGAGCTTCAACTTTGGCAGCATAGTCGTGGAATTTCTCGGAAATTGGAATCACACGAACCTGTTCCGGGCAGAGCCATGTCGGGAACATACCTGCATATTTCTCAATGAGCCATGCCAGTGTTCTCTCGTAGCACCCCATGGATGTACGATGAATGATGTATGGACGCTGTTTTTCACCGTTTTCATCGATATAATACATGTCGAACTGTTCAGCCAGAAGAGCATCCCACTGAATCGTGATCATAGTATCTTCTTTTCCGTATACGTTCTTGGCATTGATATCAACTTTAGGTCCGTAGAATGCAGCTTCGCCAACATCCTCTGTAAACGGAATGTTCAGTTCTTCAAGCATCTGACGGATATGAGCTTCTGTCTGATTCCACACTTCTGCATCACCGATGTATTTCTCTCTGTTGTTAGGATCCCATTTAGAAAGGTGATAGGTTACGTCCTCCTCTACACCAAGAACCTGCAGGCAGTACTGTGCAAGTGCGATACAGTCTTTAAATTCTTTTACCATCTGGTCAGGTCTTACGATCAGATGACCTTCGGAGATCGTGAACTGACGTACACGTGTCAGACCATGCATTTCCCCGGAATCCTCATTACGGAACAGAGTGGATGTTTCGCCGTAACGAAGAGGCAGATCACGATAGCTGTGCTGTTCTGCTTTGTATACATAGTACTGGAATGGGCATGTCATAGGACGAAGCGCAAATACTTCTTTGTCTGTTTCTTCGTCACCGAGAACGAACATACCGTCTTTGTAGTGATCCCAGTGACCGGAAATTTTGTAGAGGTCGCTCTTTGCCATTAACGGAGTTTTTGTTCTGATATATCCGCGTTTTGTTTCTTCGTCTTCAATCCAGCGCTGAAGCTCCTGCATCATGATCACACCGTTTGGCATGATAAGTGGAAGTCCCTGACCGATCACGTCTACAGTTGTGAAGATCTTCATCTCACGGCCAAGTTTGTTGTGGTCACGTCTTTTTGCTTCTTCCATCTGTTCCAGATGTTCTTTCAATTCATCTTTGGAAGCATAGGCTGTTCCGTAGATACGTGTGAGCATTGCGTTCTTTTCACTGCCTCTCCAGTAGGCACTGGAGGAGGAGAGAAGCTTGAATGCTTTTACACCCTTTACGCTCATAAGGTGAGGTCCTGCGCAGAGGTCTGTCCAGTCTCCCTGGGAATAGAAAGAGATTTCGGAGCCTTCAGGAAGATCTTCGATAAGTTCTACCTTGTATGGTTCATTTTTCTCCTGGAAGTATGCGATGGCATCTTCTCTTGATTTTGTGAAGCGTTCAATCTTAGCGCCTTTTTTGATGATCTTTTTCATTTCTTTTTCGATTGCATCCAGGTCATCACGGGAGAATGGAGGGCAGTCGAAATCATAGTAGAATCCTGTATCAATAGAAGGTCCGATAGCAACCTTTGCATCCGGGAATAAGGTCTGTACTGCCTGGGCAAGTACGTGGGATGCTGTATGGCGGAGAACGGCAAGTCCTTTTTCATCTTTTGCTGTCAGGATGTTTAATTCGCAGTCACTGTCAATAACTGTTCTCAGGTCTACAACTTCTCCGTTTACTTCTCCTGCACAGGCAGCACGTGCAAGTCCCTCGCTGATGTCGTAAGCAATGTCGATTACGGATTTTGCTTCAGCGTATTCTTTTTTTGAGCCGTCTTTTAATGTTACGATCATGATGATTATCTCCTTTACGTTAGTATGGATTTGTTATAGTTGCTGTTCACTGTTGATATCCCGCGGAGCGTATTGTTGAGAACGGAGTGAACAGTAACAGTTTTTTGTACTGCGAAGGGGTAAAAGAAAGAATAAAAAAATCCCCTACAGTACGGTTAAATACTGTAGGGGACGAGATAACATTACTCGCGGTTCCACCCCGGTTGTTCTGATACATTATTGATGGATAAATCATCTGATCAGAACCGCTTCATTCGATGGTAACGGAATCACCGGACTGTATTAAAGTCACTCAGAGGTGGTCTTCGGCTGGTTCGCGATGAAATGCTTGCACCGGTATACATTTCTCTCTGTAACGTTCCTCAGCGTACTCTTCTCTTCAACGTTTTGATCTTTCTTATCTTTTCTGCCGCCTATTATAAACTTGCAAAGTGGGTTTGTCAATCAGTAAAATGCAAAAAGTTGATTTACGAAAATAGAGATTAATGTTATACTGACGAAAGTGAAAAACAATAAAAAACATGAAAGGAATCAGATAAATGAGCAGATGGGAAGAAAATATACGTAAAGTAATACCATATACACCAGGCGAGCAGCCCAATCAGCCGGATATGATCAAGCTGAATACCAACGAGAATCCGTATCCGCCGGCACCTGGAGTGGAGAAGGCGTTGAGGGAGATGGATACAGATACTATGAGACTTTATCCGGATCCTACAGCAGGAGAACTGGTACATGCCATTGCAAAGAATTACGGGCTGAAGGATGAACAGGTTTTTGTGGGAGTAGGTTCCGATGATGTGCTTGCCATGAGTTTCCTTACATTCTTTAATTCACAGAAGCCGGTTCTTTTTCCGGATATCACATATTCTTTTTATGATGTATGGGCAGACCTGTTTCGCATTCCATATGAGAGACCGGCACTGGATGAGAACTTTCATATAAGGAAGGAAGATTATTTCAGAGAAAACGGAGGAATTGTATTCCCGAATCCGAATGCGCCGACAGGTGTGGAGATGCCGCTGGAGGAAGTGGAGGATATTATCCGCCATAATCCTGATGTGATTGTGATCGTGGACGAGGCTTATGTGGATTTTGGTGGTCAGTCGGCGCTTCCATTGATTGAAAAATATGACAACCTTCTGGTCGTACAGACATTTTCCAAGTCGCGTTCTATGGCTGGGATGAGAATTGGTTTTGCGTGTGGAAATGAGAAACTGATCAGATTCCTGAATGATGTGAAGTATTCTTTTAATTCTTATACTATGGACCGTACAGCGATTGCTGCAGGTGTGGCGGCAGTTGAAGATAAAGCATATTTTGATGAGACATGTAATAAAATCATAGAGACAAGAGAATGGACAAAGAAAGAATTGAAGGCACTGGGATTCTCTTTTCAGGATTCTATGTCTAACTTTATTTTTGCTACGCATAAAACCTGCCCTGCGAAAGAACTTTTTGAGGCATTGAGAGGGCAGCATATTTATGTTCGTTACTTCCAGAAGGACAGAATTGACAATTTCCTTCGTATCACAGTTGGAACAAAGGAAGAAATGCAGAAATTTATTGATTTTTTGAAGGATTATCTGAAGTAAAAGTTAGGAGGTTTTATGGAAGCACTGGTACATTGGTTCTCGCAGAATCTGTCACAATATATTTCACCGGAAGGGGCAGTTTTTATTATTTCAATGATTCCGCTTTTGGAACTCAGGGGAGGATTGCTTGCAGCATCCTTACTTAAGATATCGGCTGCAAAGGCAATTCCACTGTGTATTGTTGGAAATATTATTCCTATTCCGTTTATTCTGTTGTTTATCAGACAGATTTTCAAGGTTTTAAAAAAGACGAAACTCTTTCGGGGACTTGTTATGAAATTGGAAGACAGGGCAATGAGAAAAAGTGATCAGGTAAAGAAATATGAGTTTTGGGGACTGATGCTGTTTGTGGGAATTCCGCTTCCGGGAACAGGGGCATGGACAGGATCTCTGATTGCATCTCTTCTGGAGATTGATATTAAGAAGTCTTCCCTGGCAATTTTTTGTGGCATTATTATGGCAACTGTCATTATGTATATTGTTTCTTATGGATTAGTGGGAAATCTGGTACATTAATTGTCTTCTTAAATAAGTGTTATTAATATCTGATTTACCGGAAATCCGGAGACATATTTTATGTCTCCGGATTTCTGCTTTTCTGTCGATAATATCAGTTTTATGACGTATAAAACAGCTTGCCAATAATAAAGATTTGGAATAATATGGTATTGTCAATTATGAAGAAGATGTGCTAAGATAAATATAAAGATACCGGTGTGCAGACAGGATTACTACAGGAATTAACTTGTCGACACAGGAGCAGGAGTATAATTTTCCTGCGATATGCATTGCTGCAGATCTGATATTCGTGTCACTTCAGACAGATTATCCCACTAACTGTTACAGGAAAAGTTAATAAAGAATAAATTACTCAGATACATAGGAAATCAGAAAAACAAAAATAAAAATAATTATCAATATTAACAATCAAAACAAAAAGCAGAGGATTATTTTATGAGAGAAAAGTATGAATCATTATCACTGGCAACTTTAAAGGATTTGGCAAAAGCCAGAGGATTAAAAGGGGTTTCAGCATTGAGAAAACCGGAATTGATCGAGAGAATGCTTCACGAAGATGAACTGGAAGGTGAGACAAAAAAACAGGAAACAGTCCGGGAGAAATCGCAGCAGAGTGAAGTGGAAGGTAACGGAGAGAGAATCCCCCAGTATAACAAAACACCGGAACGTACACAGTATCATGCCCCGGCAGAGGCAGTACAGCTTGACAGTGGAGAGAGAGCAGATGGAATCCTTGAGGTACTTCCGGATGGATATGGGTTTATCCGATGTGAGAATTATCTTCCGGGGGAAAATGATATTTATGTATCACCTTCTCAGATACGCAGATTTAACCTGAAAACAGGTGATATTATTAAGGGGAATATCCGTATCAAAACACAGGGAGAGAAATTCAGTGCCCTGCTATATGTGACCTCTATCAACGGATTCCATCCCAGTGAAGGGCAGAGACGATATAATTTTGAAGATATGACACCGATTTTCCCAAATGAGAGACTGATAATGGAAAGACCGGGCGGCACAGTTGCCATGAGGATCGTAGATCTGATCAGCCCTATCGGTAAAGGACAGAGAGGAATGATCGTATCTCCTCCGAAAGCCGGTAAGACAACTTTGCTGAAAGATGTGGCAAAGTCTATTCTGAGAAACAATCCGGACATGCATCTGATCATTCTTCTGATCGATGAGCGTCCTGAGGAGGTTACAGATATCAGGGAGGCCATCTGTGGCGATAATGTGGAAGTCATTTATTCTACATTTGATGAGCTTCCGGAACATCATAAACGTGTGTCTGAAATGGTAATAGAACGTGCACGTCGTCTGGTGGAACATAAAAAAGACGTTACAATTCTTCTTGATTCTATTACAAGACTGGCAAGGGCATACAACCTGATCATACCGCCCAGCGGACGAACTCTTTCCGGTGGTCTGGATCCGGCGGCTCTTCATATGCCGAAACGTTTCTTTGGTGCGGCCAGAAATATGAGAGAGGGCGGAAGCCTTACTATTCTTGCTACAGCGCTTGTGGATACGGGAAGTAAAATGGATGATGTAATTTATGAAGAATTTAAGGGAACCGGTAATATGGAACTGGTGCTTGACCGAAAACTGCAGGAAAAGCGGGTATTCCCTGCAATTGATATCCAGAAATCCGGTACAAGAAGAGAGGATCTGCTGCTGAGTAAAGAAGAACAGGAAGCGGTTTACATTATGCGAAAAGCCCTCAATGGAATGAAGTCAGAAGATGCGGTAGAACAGATCCTGAATATGTTTACCCGTACGAAAAATAATGCTGAATTTGTGCAGACTGTAAAAAAACAGAAGTTTATCTGAAACGTTGTAAAAAAACAGTTACTGTTCGCTCCGTTCTCAGTAACAAAAATATTAAATAAATTTTAAAATAAATTTTAAAATAACTTGCATTCCATGGGACGATATGTTATACTCATAAAGCTGTTTAATAGTAAATTCGTCAAATGAATACGAATAGAAAATAGAATCTTTACAGAGAGGTGAAAATCATGAGAGAAGGAATCCATCCTAATTATTATCAGGCAACTGTAACCTGCAACTGTGGTAACACATTCGTAACAGGATCTACAAAACAGGACATCCACGTAGAAATCTGCTCTAAATGTCATCCATTCTATACAGGTCAGCAGAAAGCAGCTCAGGCTCGTGGACGTATCGATAAGTTTAATAAGAAATACGGCCTGAACAAATAATCAGAATATAGTAAGAATTGAGAAGGTTGAGGTTGGGAAATCTCAGCCTTTCTTGTTTCTTTGGGAGAAATATAATGAAATCATCGAACATCGGCGGTCAGGCTGTAATGGAAGGCATTATGATGCGCCATAAGGATAAATATTCCATTGCTGTCCGCAGACCGGACAATGAGATTGAATTAAAAGTAGAAGATTACAAATGTGTATTCGGAAATGCAAAATTTCTCAAATATCCACTGATCCGAGGTGTGGTAAGCTTCGTGGATTCTCTGGTGGTCGGCACAAAATGTCTGATGTATTCAGCAGAGATTGCAGGGGATGAGGAGGACGAAGAGGATAAGCAGAAGAATGCTGCTCTTTCAGAAGAGGAGCTTGCTGCAAAAAAGGCAAAAGAAGATAAGCAGTTCAAATGGCTGTTATATGTGACAGTTGCTGTCTCGATCGTGGTATCAGTTGCCGCCTTTATGTTGCTGCCATACGCCCTTGCAAGTCTTTGCAGAAGGGTTGGCGCTTCGGAATTTGCAGTTACAATAGTTGAGGCATTTGTAAAGCTTGCATTGTTTATGGGATATATGCTTCTGATTTCCAGAATGAAGGATATTCAGAGAACATTTATGTATCATGGAGCAGAGCATAAGTGTATTAACTGTGTGGAACATGGACTGCCGCTTACGGTGGATAATGTTCTTGCAAGCTCCAGACTGCATAAGAGATGTGGAACCAGTTTTCTGTTTTTGGTTATGCTGGTCAGCATTTTTCTGCATTTTATTTTTGTATTGGTTCCGTTTTACTGGGTGAGACTGTTTGGAAGACTTCTTATGGTGCCGGTTGTAGCAGGAATATCTTTTGAGATTATTCAGTGGGCTGGAAGATCAGACAGCAAACTTGCTGACTTTTTCAGTAAACCGGGTCTGGCAATGCAGAAACTTACAACTAAGGAACCGACAGCAGATATGGCAGAGGTTGCGATCAGGGCTGTAGAGGCGGTTTTTGACTGGAAAGCATATCTGAAGGAAGAATTTGGAGTTGAAGCAGAACAATGAACGGAGAAACTCTGACAGGATTATTAAAAAAAGGACAGATGATCCTTGCACAGGCGGGGATTAAGGAAGCCGGGCTGGATGCCTGGCTTCTCCTGGAATATGTCACAGGAAAAAGCCGGGCGTATTATTTTGCATACGGAGAAGAAAGTGTCACAGAAAGTGTTGCTGAAAGATATCTGGAACTGATCAGCAGACGTGCGGGACACATACCGCTGCAGCATCTGACGCATCAGGCTTTTTTTATGGGGCATGAATTTTATGTGGATAAGAATGTACTGGTACCCAGACAGGATACGGAAACACTTGTGGAGTCCGCTCTTGAATGCATGAAAGCTGTGAAAAATCCATATATTCTTGATATGTGTACAGGATCCGGCTGTATTCTTATCAGTATTCTGAAGGAGAGAGCTGATGCACACGGAACAGGCGTGGATCTGTCAGATGAGGCACTGAAAGTGGCTGTGCGGAATGCACGGACACTGGAAGTGGCAGAGCATGCGGAATTCGTACAGAGTAATCTGTTTTCTGAAATGCAGAACATTGTGTACGGAACAGAGTATATGAAAAGGACTGCTGTAAAAGATACTGTAAAAATGACAGAATGCGAAAATAGTAATAGAAATTATAGCAGAGCTTATGATATGATTATATCAAATCCGCCATATATTCCTACGGCGGAAATTGAAGATCTTATGGATGAAGTAAAATTGCATGATCCGCGTATGGCGCTGGATGGTATGGAAGATGGACTTTATTTTTACAGAGCTATCACGAAACAGGCACAGGATCATCTTGTTCCGGGTGGCTGGCTTTTGTATGAAATCGGATGCAGCCAGGGAGAAGATGTGGCAGCTCTTTTGCGGAAATATAAATTTGAAGATATTGAGATAAGGCAGGATCTGGCCGGGTTGGACCGGGTGGTTCTGGGGCGAAAGAAATTACAGGAGGATAAATATGTTTGATAAATTAGACGATCTGCTCATTCGTTTTGAAGAGGTGCTTAATGAGCTTGGAGAGCCGGGAGTTACCGATAATCAGGAACATTTTCAGAAGCTGATGAAAGAGCAGAGCGATCTGCAGCCGATAGTAGATGCTTACCGGGAGTATAAGAAAAACAAAGAAACGATACAGGACAGTCTTTCCATGCTTGAGGAAGAGAAAGATGAAGATATGCGGGAAATGCTGAAGGAAGAACTGTCTGAGGCAAAGAAGAATGTAGAGGAACTGGAGCATGAACTTAAGATCCTTCTTCTTCCGAAAGATCCTAATGATAACAAGAACGTTATTGTGGAGATCCGTGCAGGTGCAGGTGGGGATGAAGCTGCCCTTTTTGCAGCAGAGATTTACCGTATGTATGTGAAATATGCAGAATCCCGCCGCTGGAAAACAGAAATGATGAGTCTCAATGAGAACGGAATTGGCGGATTTAAGGAAGTAACATTTATGATCACAGGTGCAGGTGCTTATTCCAGACTGAAATATGAAAGTGGTGTACATCGTGTACAGCGAGTTCCGGAAACAGAATCCGGCGGACGTATCCATACCTCTACCTGTACAGTTGCTATTATGCCGGAAGCAGAGGAAATCGATTTCCATCTGGATATGAATGACTGTAAATTCGATGTGTTCCGTGCATCCGGAAACGGCGGACAGTGTGTCAATACAACAGACTCTGCTGTGCGACTGACACATATTCCTACCGGAATCGTAATTTCCTGCCAGGATGAGAAGTCACAGCTTAAGAATAAAGATAAAGCACTGAAAGTTCTTCGCTCCCGTCTGTATGAGATGGAGCTTGCCAAACAGCATGATGCTGAGGCTGAGGCAAGAAGAAGCCAGATTGGAACAGGTGACCGTTCAGAGAAGATCAGAACTTATAATTTTCCACAGGGCCGTGTGACAGACCACAGAATCAAACTGACACTGCACAGACTGGAGAATGTTCTGAACGGGGATCTGGATGAGATCATTGACAGTCTGATCGCAGCAGATCAGGCAGCAAAATTAAGTAATCTTCAGGATGCGGAATAGAATATTGCGGAGAGGGTATGTGACAGAAGATGACTGAAAAAGTATTGATATGAGAGAAGAATGTCAGGAGGAAAATATTTATGCAGAAAACAGCACTTGTAATTATGGCGGCAGGAATCGGAAGTCGTTTTGGAAAAGGAATCAAGCAGCTTGCACCGGTGGGAACATGTGGAGAGATTATTATGGATTATTCCATCCACGATGCGCTGGAAGCCGGATTTAACAAAGTAGTGTTTATTATCCGTAAAGATCTGGAAGAAGAGTTTCGCAGAGTGATCGGCGAGCGTATTGAGAAAATTACGGAAGTAGAATATGTATTCCAGGAGCTTGATGATCTGCCGGAGGGATTTACGAAACCGGCTGACCGCACAAAACCCTGGGGAACCGGACAGGCTGTACTTGCTGCAAAGAAGGTTCTGGATGAGCCATTTATTGTTATCAATGCAGATGATTATTATGGGAAAGAAGCTTATGTGAAGGTGCATGATTATCTTGTGCAGGAACGGCAAAAGGACGGAAAACTCCACATCTGCATGGCCGGTTTCAGGCTTGGAAATACATTGAGCGATAATGGAAGCGTTACCAGAGGAATCTGCCATATTGAGAATGGACGGCTTACAGGTGTGACAGAGACGCATGATATATTTAAGACTGCCACAGGTGCAGAGTCAAGAAATGCGGACGGAAGTGTGCAGGAACTGGATGTAAAGGATCTGGTGTCCATGAATATGTGGGGACTGACGCCGGACTTTATGGAGGTTCTCGAGAAAGGATTTGCAGAATTTCTCAGTGGACTCGCACCGGAAGATACAAAAAAGGAATATCTGCTTCCGGAGTTAGTTGACCATCTGATCAAAAATGAAAGTGCTGAAGTTGATGTCCTGGAGACAAAGGATACATGGTTTGGTGTAACCTATCAGGAAGATAAAGAAACAGTAATGAGAGCATTTAAAAATCTTACAGAAGCGGGTATATATCCTCAGGGACTTTATCAATAAGTTAAGCAGATATCTGTAGCTTTCGCAGGAGACATGTCTGATCTGATTAAAAGCAGTTTTGGGTGTGATCCGGGAAATACAGTATGCAGTGCAGAAACAGAGGATATTGTAAAAAGTAAAGGAGAGCAATTATGGGAAAATATTTTGGAACAGATGGATTTCGTGGAGAAGCAAATGTTAAACTGACAGTAGATCATGCATTTAAGGTGGGGCGCTACGTAGGCTGGTATTATGGAAGAGACCATAAAGCTAAGATTGTTATTGGAAAAGATACAAGAAGAAGCAGTTATATGTTTGAATATGCACTTGTTGCAGGTCTGACAGCGTCCGGTGCAGATGTATATCTTCTTCATGTAACGACGACCCCAAGTGTTTCCTATGCAGTACGTACAGAGGATTTTGACTGTGGTATTATGATCTCCGCAAGCCATAATCCATTCTATGATAATGGTATCAAACTTCTCAATGGAAACGGACAGAAGATTGAAGCGGAAGTAGAAGCAAGGATTGAAGCATATCTGGATGGCCTGATCGAGGATCTTCCTCTGGCAACTAAAGAAGATATTGGACGCACTGTGGATTTTGCTTCAGGAAGAAATCGTTATATCGGACATCTGATCTCTATTCCAAGCAGGGATTTCAAAGGCATTAAAGTAGGGCTTGACTGTGCAAACGGAAGTTCTTCAGCTATTGCAAAGAGTGTATTTGAGGCACTTCAGGCAAAGACTTATGTGATCAATAACCAGCCGGATGGTACAAATATCAATACAAACTGTGGCTCTACCCATATTGAAGTCCTGCAGAAATATGTTGTGGACAATGGATTGGATATCGGTTTTGCTTATGATGGTGATGCAGATCGCTGTATTGCTGTTGACCATAAGGGAAATGTGGTCGACGGTGATAAGATTATGTATGTATGTGGAAAATATCTCAAGGAGCAGGGCAGATTAAAAGATGATACAGTAGTAACCACTGTTATGTCAAATCTCGGTCTGTACAAATCTCTGGAGAGAGAGGGTATGAAATATGAGCAGACTGCAGTAGGAGATAAATATGTGGCAGAGAATATGATGGAGAATGGATACAGTCTTGGCGGTGAGCAGTCCGGACATATTATTTTCAGCCGTTACGCTGCAACTGGTGATGGAATCCTTACTTCTCTCATGGTAATGGAAGCGTGTGTAGAGAAGAAAGCAACTCTGTGTGATCTGGCAAGGGAAATGAAGGTTTATCCACAGCTTCTCAGAAATGTCCGGGTGGCAGACAAGAAGATTGCGAGAGAGAATCCGAAGGTAGTTGCTGCTGTAGAGGAAGTTGCAAAGAAACTGGGAAGTGATGGGCGTATTCTGGTACGCGAGAGTGGCACAGAGCCATTGATTCGTGTTATGGTAGAAGCCGGAACAGATGAACTCTGCCTTGAGAATGTTGATCATGTAGTAAAGGTAATGGAATCTGAAGGATTGCTCATTGACTGATTTACTGGCAAAGGAATTACATGTATAACAGAAAAAAAAGATTATTTCTGACTGCTGTCTGCTTAAGCCTTGGACTTCTGACAGGCTGCAATGTGGGAAATACAAAGAATTATAAACAGGCTGCACAGGATCTGGAACAGGGAAATTATGAGGCAGCACTTGAAGAATACGAGACAGCAATTTCTGAAGGAGTGAAGCCTGCACAGTCGTACAGAGGTGCAGGTGTAGCGAAACTCAAGCTTGGAAACTATGAAGAAGCCATAACATATTTCAATGATGCGCTTAAATGTGACAAAGTTGGCAAAGCATTAAAGAAAGATATTCTGTCGTATAGAGCTGTGGCTTATCTCAAAGTAAAGGATTATGAGGCAGCGCTGGAAGACTGCCAGACTCTGGCAGAAAACTATAAAATGGATGCGGATCTGTACTTCCTTACGGGAGAAACAGCATTGGCCATGGATTCCTATGAGGAAGCTTCTGCTAATTTTGAACAGGCCTACGGCGAAGATGCAACTTATGACAGAGCTATCCAGATCTACGGGGCATATCTGAACAGGGATATGGAAGCAGACGGAACCCGTTATCTGGAAGCTGCTTTGTCAGGAACTGCAAAAAATGCAGAGGATCATTGTGACCGCGGCAGAGTTTATTATTATATGGATGATTATGAAAATGCTGAAAGTGAACTGAAACAGGCCATAGACGGCGATAATACGGAGGCACTGGTTCTGCTTGGTATGGTATATATGGATAAAGGAGACAGCGCAAATGCAAAAGCAATGTTTCAGCAGTATGTATCACAGGCAGAAAACGGAGCCAAAGGATTTAACGGACTTGCACTGTGTGATATAGAGGATGGGGATTATGACAGTGCCCTTTCTGATATAGAAAGCGGAATCCATGTGGCAGGAGCGGAGGATATGCAGAGTCTGCTGTTTAATGAGATCGTAGTCTATGAGAAGAAACTGGATTTTCAGACTGCTTTGCAGAAAGCACAGGAATATCTGGAATTATACCCGGAAGATAAAACTGTTAAGAAGGAACTTGCATTTCTTAAAACGCGTGTGTAATATCCATCTGACTGAGGAGAATTTATGGAAGAATTTGGAAAGCTTGAAGAACGGGTGGTTCTTGTGGGAGTGCAGACGGATGATCATGATAATGTGGAAGAATCCCTGGATGAACTGAAGGAGCTTGCATCAACTGCAGGAGCTGTTACAGTGGGAAGAATCATTCAGAATCGTGAGTCTGTGCATCCCGGAACTTATATTGGAAAAGGAAAGATAGAGGAAGTACGTGCACTGGTATATGCTATGGATGCAACCGGAATTATCTGTGATGACGAACTTTCTCCTGCACAGCTGAATAATCTGGAGCGGGAACTGGACTGTAAGGTGATGGACAGGACATTATTGATTCTGGACATTTTTGCAGCGAGAGCTATAACCAGTGAGGGTAAAATACAGGTAGAGCTTGCACAGCTTCGCTACAGATCTGCCCGTCTGGTCGGTCTCAGGGAATCTCTTTCCCGTCTGGGAGGTGGAATCGGAACCAGAGGTCCGGGAGAGAAAAAGCTGGAGACAGACCGTCGTCTTATCCGTACAAGGATCTCTGCTTTGAAGCAGGAATTATCCCAGGTGGAGAAACACAGGGAACTGATCCGTTCCAGCCGGGCCAGAGGCAATATGAAGACTGCTGCGATCGTAGGATATACAAATGCGGGAAAATCTACGCTGCTGAACACACTGACAGGCTCAGAGGTTTTATCAGAGGATAAACTGTTTGCTACACTGGATCCAACTACCAGACTTTTAAATTTGAAGGACGGACAGCAGATTCTTCTCACAGATACGGTTGGATTTATCCATAAGCTTCCGCATCATCTGGTCGAAGCATTCAAGAGCACATTGGAAGAGGCCAAATATGCAGATTATATTATCCATGTGGTAGATTCTTCCAATCCGCAGGCAGAGATGCAGATGCATGTGGTATATGAGACATTAAAAGAATTGGGAGTGATGGGAAAGAAGATCATCACACTCTTTAATAAGCAGGATGCGCCGGGGGCATGCGTACTGCGAGATTTTAAATCGGACTATACGCTGAAGGTCTCTGCAAAGACAGGCGAGGGTCTTGCAGATCTGAATGATCTTCTGGAGAAGATTCTTGCTGAAGAACAGATTTATGTGGAGCGCCTTTTCCCTTATCAGGAAGCAGGAAAAATCCAGCTGATCCGCGAATATGGTCAGCTTATCTCAGAGGAATACACAGAGGAAGGGATTGCTGTGAAGGCAAGGGTGCCGAAAGAAATCTACGCCAGAGTTGTATAAAAAAATATTTTGAAAAATAAGAAAATACCATATATTGTGCCTTTTACGGAAATGAGGAACATTATGTGGTATTTTTGTGTGTTGACGAACCGGTGATACTCTGATACAATGAACCTACAGTGTTACTCAGAGCAAAGTGGATAGTAACGACAGAAATATCTCCGGTAAGAATATGCAGGAGAAACAGATTAACAAGAGAAAATGGGGGCATTAGATATGTTTCAGGTAGTAAAACGTGATGGCGAAGTGGATGAGTTTAAAATAGGTAAGATCACAGCGGCTATCCATAAAGCCTTTGATGCAAAAGAGAAAAATTATAGCGAAGAGATGATTGATCTCTTAGGGCTGCGTGTTACTTCTGATTTTCAGAAAAAGATTACAGATAATAAGATTACAGTAGAAGAAATTCAGGACAGTGTGGAGAATGTGCTGATCCAGGCCGGATATGCAGATGTGGCAAAAGCCTACATTCTTTACCGCAAGCAGAGGGAAAAGGTTCGCAACATGAAGTCAACGATCCTGGATTACAAAGAAATCGTAAACAGTTATGTGAAGGTTGAGGACTGGCGTGTAAAGGAGAACTCCACAGTTACTTATTCAGTTGGAGGTCTGATCTTAAGCAACTCCGGTGCAGTTACTGCAAATTACTGGCTGTCTGAGATTTATGACAATGAAATCGCAGATGCACACAGAAATGCGGATATTCATATTCATGACTTGTCCATGCTGACCGGATATTGTGCAGGATGGTCACTGAAACAGCTGATTCAGGAGGGACTTGGCGGCATTGAAGGCAAGATCACATCTTCACCTGCAAAGCATCTGAGTGTTCTCTGCAATCAGATGGTAAACTTTCTTGGGATTATGCAGAATGAATGGGCCGGAGCGCAGGCTTTCTCATCCTTTGATACTTATCTGGCACCTTTTGTCAAGGCAGATAATTTAAGCTATCCGGAAGTGAAGAAATGTATTGAGTCTTTTATTTATGGAGTCAATACCCCAAGCAGATGGGGAACACAGGCACCTTTCTCCAACATTACGCTGGACTGGACAGTACCGGATGATCTTGCAGAGCTTCCGGCTATCGTAGGCGGAAAGAATATGGATTTCAAGTACAAAGACTGCAAAAAAGAGATGGATATGATCAATAAGGCATTTATTGAGACCATGATCGAGGGGGATGCCAACGGACGCGGGTTCCAGTATCCTATTCCGACCTATTCCATAACAAATGAGTTTGACTGGTCTGATACAGAGAATAACCGCCTTCTTTTTGAGATGACATCCAAATATGGAACACCGTATTTCTCAAACTATATTAACAGTGATATGAAACCAAGTGATATCCGCAGTATGTGCTGCCGTCTGCGTCTGGATCTGAGAGAACTCCGCAAGAAGAGCGGTGGTTTCTTCGGATCAGGAGAGAGTACCGGTTCTGTGGGGGTAGTAACTATAAATATGCCGCGTATCGCATATCTTTCCAAGACACCGGAAGAGTTTTACAATCGTCTGGATCGCTTAATGGATATTTCCGCACGTTCTCTGCATATTAAACGTGAAGTAATTGGTAAGCTGCTGGATGAGGGATTATATCCTTATACAAAGAGATATCTTGGAAGCTTTTCCAATCATTTCTCTACCATTGGACTAGTGGGAATGAACGAGGTTGGTCTGAATGCCCGCTGGCTGGGAAAAGATATGTCTGATGAGCGTACGCAGAGATTTACAAAAGAAGTTCTTCTTCATATGCGGGAACGTCTGTCCGATTATCAGGAGAAGTACGAAGGAGAACTGTTTAATCTTGAGGCAACTCCTGCTGAATCTACTGCCTATCGTCTGGCCAAACATGACAGAAAACGCTGGCCGGATATTAAGACTGCAGGCAAGGAAGGGGATACTCCTTATTATACAAACAGTTCTCATCTTCCGGTTGAATATACCACAGATATTTTTGATGCACTGGATATTCAGGATGATCTGCAGACGCTTTATACATCAGGTACTGTATTCCATGCATTTATCGGTGAGAAGCTTCCTGACTGGAAAGCAGCAGCAGCACTGGTACGTAAGATCGCAGAGAATTATAAACTGCCGTATTATACGATTTCGCCGACCTATTCTGTATGTAAGGAACATGGCTACATCAGCGGAGAGCATTTCACTTGTCCGAAATGTGGTAAGAAGGCGGAGGTTTACAGTCGTATCACAGGATATTACAGACCTGTACAGAACTGGAATGACGGTAAAGCACAGGAGTATAAGAACCGTACGCTTTATGATGTGGTGCATTCAGATATCAGAAAAATACAGCCGGTTCATGCCAGTGTAGTTACTGTGACCAAGGATGATGTGAAGATAGAACCTGTGGCATCACATAAATACCTGTTTACAACCAGTACTTGTCCGAACTGCAGAGTGGCCAAGAAGATACTGGAAGGCAGGGAGTTCGAGATTATTGATGCGGAGAAGAATCCGGAGATGGTGAAGGAGTTTGGAATTATGCAGGCTCCGACTCTGGTGATCACAGACGGTGAGCATATGACGAAATATGTAAATACATCCAATATTAAGAAATATGTGGATGAGGGATTATAAAGATACTGAGAGAGTTGACCGGAGGATAAAAGAGATGATCAAACAGAATGTTGTATTTGTGGAAAATAAAGCAGGAAGTCTGAAAAGAGTGACAGGGATACTTGCAGATAACGGGATTAATATTTATGGATTTGCATGCTTCGATGCACCGGAGTTTGCAATCTTCCGTATGATCTGCAACGATCCGGATAAAGCGGAAATTGTTTTAAACAGGAGTGGATATATGAATCGTATTACACAGGCGATCGTAGTTGATATGAAAGATCAGGCAGGCGGTCTGGATGAACTCCTGAAAGTAGCATCAGACAGTAATGTAAGTCTTGACTATATTTATACTTCTTTCCACAGAAAAGATCTCAGACCTGTAGTAATTCTTCAGACGGAGGATGGTGCAGTGACAGAATGCATTTTTAAGAATAATAGATTTAATGTATTTACTTCAGCAGAAGAACTGGAGAAATAATACTGTATAAGACAGTGAGAGAATCACAGGACTGGGGATGGTTCTGTGATTTTTTGTATATTCATATAGGAAAGTTGAATACATCTTGACTATATGACTAGGAATACTATATAATAAAAGAAAACAATGATAATCCGACGAAATTTAATTAGGAGGTTTTGAAAAATGCAGATTTCTACAAAAGGAAGATATGCTCTGAGACTTATGCTTGATCTTGCAGTTCATAATACAGGAGAACTGGTCAAGATCAAAGATATTTCTGCAAGGGAAAATATTTCAGAAAAATATCTGGAACAGATTATTTCATCATTAAAGAAGGCGGGATATGTAAAGAGCCTGAGAGGGGCACAGGGCGGTTATATGCTTGCCAGAGAGCCGGAAACATATACGGTGGGAACTATTCTGAGACTGACAGAAGGCAGCATGAAGCCGGTAGCCTGTCTGGAGGACGAACCGAATCAGTGCAGCAGAGCCGGGGAATGCGTCACACTCCGTCTCTGGAAGATGCTTGATGAAGCTATTGAGGGAGTACTGGATAAGGTTACATTGCAGGATCTTAAAGACTGGTATGAAGAGATGGGAAATGATTATGTAATTTGATTTTCCCTCTTGACAACAGTGGATTTATAGAATATCATGTATATAACATATAATTCATATATACTTAGTATGAAATAAGGAGGACGAACTCATGGCAAAAATCTATAAAAATGCAGCGGAACTGGTTGGAAATACTCCTCTCCTTGAGGTTGGAAATCTTGAAAAAGAGCTTGGGCTGGAAGCGAGAATACTTGTGAAGCTTGAGTATTTTAACCCGGCAGGAAGTGCCAAAGACCGTATCGCCCTGAGTATGATCGAAGACGCTGAAGAGAGAGGCGTTCTGAAGCCTGGCGCAGTGATCATCGAGCCTACATCAGGTAACACCGGAATCGGTCTTGCTTCTCTTGCTGCAATCAAAGGATACAGAGTGATACTTACGATGCCTGAGACAATGAGTGTTGAGAGAAGGAATATTCTGAAAGCATACGGTGCAGAAATCGTATTGACAGATGGAACAAAAGGTATGAATGGCGCAATCGCCAAAGCAAACGAACTTGCGAAGGAATATGAGAACAGTTTTATCCCGGGACAGTTTGATAACCCTGCAAATCCTGCGATCCACAAAAAGACCACAGGTCCGGAAATCTGGAGAGACACAGACGGACAGGTAGATGTTTTTGTGGCAGGTGTTGGTACAGGCGGAACGATCACCGGTGTTGGTGAATATTTGAAATCCCAGAATCCTGACGTGAAAGTAGTGGCAGTAGAGCCTGCAACTTCCCCTGTACTTTCTCAGGGAAAGAGCGGTCCGCATAAGATTCAGGGAATCGGTGCGGGATTTGTTCCGAAGGCATTAAATACAGAGGTTTATGATGAGGTTTTTCCGGTTGAGAATGAGGATGCTTTTACAGTTGGCAAGCTGATCGCCAAACATGAGGGAATTCTTGTTGGTATTTCTTCCGGTGCAGCTCTCTATGCGGCAATCCAGCTGGCTAAGAGACCGGAGAATAAAGGAAAAACAATCGTAGCTCTTCTTCCGGATTCCGGTGACCGTTACTATTCTACTCCATTATTTGTGTAAAATAAAAAAGCCCTTTTTAGGGCTTTTTTTATTTTACATAAATGTGTTAGAATAGATATGCTGTACAAATGATTTTTATGTAACTGTTCAGTATTTTGCAGAACAGCTAACATAATATAAATAAAATTATCATAAACAATAATATTCCGTGTAATCGGATCACAGAACAGGATGGAATAAAAATGAGAAAAGCAATTATCGCAATGAGCGGCGGAGTGGACAGCTCTGTGGCAGCTCTGCTTACAAAGGAAACCGGTGATGAATGTATCGGTGCTACCATGAAATTATTTCACAATGAGGACATAGGAGTAAAGAGAGAGAAAACCTGCTGTTCTCTGGATGATGTGGAGGATGCCAGAAATGTCTGCTACAGAATGGGGATCAGGTACTATGTTTTTAACTTTTCCGAGAGGTTTAAAGAGGATGTTATGGACCGCTTTGTGGATGCCTATGAGCATGGAGCCACGCCAAATCCCTGCATTGACTGCAATCGTTATCTGAAATTTGACAAGATGTTTCAGAGAATGCGTGAACTGGAGTATGATTATATTGTAACCGGACATTATGCACGTGTGGAATATGATGAGGAGAAGAACCGTTACTTATTAAAGAAAGCTGTGGATGATACGAAGGATCAGAGTTATGTGCTTTATATGCTGACACAGGAGCAGCTTGCGCATATTTCCCTGCCCCTTGGCGGGCTTCGCAAAACGGAAGTGCGTGAGATCGCAGAGAAGCATGGCTTTGTTAATGCCAGAAAGCATGATAGCCAGGATATCTGTTTCGTACCGGACGGTGATTATGCAAAGTTTATTGAACAGTACACAGGACGTAAATCAATCCCGGGCGATTTTGTAGATACAGAAGGAAACATTCTTGGTAAACATAAAGGAATCATCCACTATACACTTGGCCAGAGAAGAGGACTTGGTATTCCGGCAGCATCCAGACTGTATGTGTGTGATATTTCTCCAAAGACCAATCAGGTGGTTCTGGGAAATAATGAGGATCTTTTCCATTCGGAACTGACCGCAACAAAGGTCAATCTGATTTCCTGTGAATCTCTGAAGGAGCCAATGAGACTGAAAGCAAAGATCCGTTACCGTCATCCGGAGCAGGAGGCCTTAGCATGGCAGACGGAAGATGGAGTGCTGCACGTGCGTTTTGATAAACCACAGAGAGCTATCACCAGAGGGCAGGCAGTTGTGTTATATGATGGTGATATCGTTGTAGGCGGCGGCGTGATTGAAAATTGTATTAAATGACAGATCATCCTTGTCTTTCGCATTTTGTCGGACTGTCTTATCTGCACTGTTTTTTTGGAAACGTTATAGTTATTAGCTATTAAACGCTATAGAAAATTTCCTATTGACGTACTAGGAATTAAATGGTAATATACAACTATGCTAAATCATATCAAACAGATATGAAAAGCGTAGAAACAAAAATGACTTGCAGATAAGGGGCTTAAGAGCCGGAATCAGTTTTGCAGAGAAAAAGATTATTATAAATCAGAGAAAGATGAGGATATACACATGAGCAAAAAAATCGAAAGAAAAGACAGACATTTCAAATTTGAAACATTACAGCTTCACGTAGGACAGGAGAGTCCGGATCCGGTTACAGATGCAAGAGCAGTACCAATCTATCAGACATCTTCTTATGTATTCAGAAACTGCGATCATGCAGCTGCACGTTTCGGACTTGCAGATGCAGGTAACATTTACGGACGTCTTACAAACCCGACTGAAGATGTATTCGAGAAAAGAATCGCAGCGCTTGAAGGCGGTTCTGCGGCACTTGCAGTAGCATCCGGTGCAGCAGCGATCACATATACAATTGAGAATCTTGCACAGCAGGGTGACCACATTGTAGCAGCCAAGAATATTTACGGTGGAACAACAAACCTTTTGGAGCATACACTTCCGGCTTATGGAATCACAACAACATTCGTTGATGTATTTGATCTTGAAGAAGTAGAGAACGCAATTCAGGATAACACAAAAGCTGTTTACATCGAGACTCTTGGAAACCCGAACTCTGATGTAGTTGATATTGAAGCTATCGCAAAGATTGCTCATGCACATAAGATTCCGCTTGTAGTGGATAACACATTTGCAACACCTTACCTTGTAAGACCAATCGAATATGGTGCAGATATCGTTGTTCATTCTGCAACTAAATTCATCGGTGGACATGGTACAACAATCGGAGGTGTGATCGTTGAGAGTGGTAAATTTGACTGGGAAGCATCAGGTAAATTCGCATCTCTGACAGAACCGAACTCAAGCTATCATGGCGTAAGCTTTACAAAGGCATGCGGACCGGCAGCATTTGTTACAAAGATTCGTGCAATTCTTCTTCGTGATACAGGTGCAACCATCTCTCCGGTAAGCTCATTCATTTTCCTTCAGGGACTTGAAACACTGTCACTTCGTGTTGAACGCCATGTAGAGAATGCACTGAAAGTTGTTCAGTACTTAAATAACCATCCGCAGGTAGAGAAAGTTCATCATCCGTCTGTATCCACAGATCCGGTTCAGCAGGAGCTTTATAAGAAATACTTCCCGAATGGCGGCGGTTCCATCTTTACATTTGAGATTAAAGGTGATGCGCAGAAGGCAAAGGACTTCATTGATAATCTGGAACTGTTCTCATTGCTTGCAAATGTAGCTGATGTTAAATCTCTTGTTATCCATCCGGCTACAACAACACACAGCCAGTGCACAGAAGAAGAACTTCTCGATCAGGGTATCAAACCAAATACAATTCGTCTTTCCATTGGTACAGAGAATATTGACGATATCATTCAGGATCTTGATGAAGCATTTAAGGCAGTTGCTGAATAATACAGATATAACATCCTTATATATTGTATAAATAAAACATGAATAAAAAGACCATCTTCCGGATTTTCCCCCATATCTGAAAGATGGTCTTTTTTTTGGAATGTTTCAATTGTATGGTTTACAGACTTGACAAATTATAAAAATACTATATAATACAGAAATGCAAATAAGTTGCAAATGTAAATGAGTTGCAAATACAAATAAAGTGCAAATATAAGGTGCAAATTACGCTCAAACGGAATGCCAGTTCCGCTACTGCGGAACGGCTATTCCA
>NZ_JAJDMJ010000043.1:0-32703 GCF_020593585.1 Blautia sp. DFI.6.71 | reverse complement strand
CACTTTATATTGTACTGCTTTATGCAAAATAAAGACTTTTTCAGTGGCGTCCCTATAGAGGTGAGGGAATTCTTGCTACGGTTGTTAAACTTCAGCCAGGACAGTTCTCTGTTCATCATATATACAGGTGCCGTAATTTCTTTTGTCTTTTTCTGTTGTTTTTTCATTCGGATAATTCCTCACTCTTTTTATTCGTGATATCAGTGGCAAAATTTATCAAACCTTTTGACTCTGACATCCCATAACGTTTAGAATTATAAACTTTGAATATCAATTCCATGGAATGTCCATGTTATATTTACGTAAAATTTCCAGTCAAACAAATAAATTTATCTGTTTCTCAATAAAAAAGTGATTTCTGCTATTCTATAGCAGTCCTTTCGCTACCTGTATTTTCTGTACGCTTCCCAGACTTACTGCCATACAAAGAACAGATAATACGAGTTTCGCTTATAGCATAGATGATTATCCAATAAAAAACAAGACTGCCCAGATTATACTTCGGACAGTCTCGCTTTTTATTTACTCATTCACCGGATTCACATGAACCATGCAGTGTTTTACGTCTTTAAAATTTTTCTCTATAGTATGATGAACATTCTCTGCAACGTCATGTGCCTCATTCAGTGGAATCTCACCATCTGCTGAGATTTCAATATCCACATACATCTTGGAACCGAAAAGTCGTGTCTGGAGAAGGTCGATTCCCTTCACGCCTTTCACACCCATGATCACTTCTCTCATGCTCTCTTCTGTTGCCTCATCACAGGAATGGTCAACCATCTTATCGATGGCATCTCTGAAAATATCTACAGATGCTTTCACGATCAGTACACAAATTGCAACACTGGCAAGTGGATCAAGAATCGGGAATCCAAGTCTTGCACCAAGGATACCAATAAATGCACCAACAGAAGACATTGCATCTGAACGATGGTGCCATGCATCTGCCATCAGTGCACCGGAATTTATTTTCTTCGCAGCACTTCTGGTATACCAGAACATCCACTCCTTCACTACAATAGAAACAACTGCCGCAATCAGTGCCAATGTTCCGGGAATTGCAATGCTTGCTCCTGAAGTACTCTTAATAATGTTCTCAATTCCATTCATACCGATTCCGATACCGGTTGCCAGAAGTAACCCGGACAAAATAATGGAAGATACACATTCCATCCGCTCATGTCCATACTGATGCTCCTTATCGGATTTTTTGCTGGATAAATTCACACCGACTATTACTACGAAAGTACTTCCCACATCAGATGCTGAATGAATCGCATCTGAGATCATGGCACCTGAATGTGCCAGAATTCCGGCAAGTAATTTAAATAAGGAAAGTAACAGGTTTACTGCAATACTCACACCTGATACCTTCATTGCCACCTTATGTTCCCATGCAGGCTCTTCCTTCTTAGCTGTCGTATTACTGTTTGTCTTGTCTGACATTGCTGTCATGTTTAATTTTTTTGTCTGTTCCATAACTAGGACCTCCTAAATTTTCTTTTCAAATATATAAGCTTTTGTACTTTCCTATATTTGAGTTTACAGGTTCTTCTTATGTCACATACATTGCGCCACAGTCAGAAAACATATTTCCTTTCTGTGACTTATCAAAGTGCGGTCTTACAGGGGTCTTTTTGTATTTCGGAACTGCACCTGTCTCAGAAAATCCTCCTAAAAAAATCCCTCTAAAAGAAAATCTTTCCAAAACATACTTTTCAGAAAACAAAAAGACACACCTGCGGAACATACACTGTCCCACAGATATGTCTGAAAATTTTCATATCTGCTGCCGCTTCGCGCGGCCCGGCCCCACGCCCTCGAGCATCTCGGGCATCGCCTGCTCAGTTTGTACTGTTGATCTCGCATTCTGTTGAATGTAATGCAGTGCAAAGAGAATTAATGTTACATATATCAATTCACAAATAGCATGATGTGAATCAAACACAAGTCATATTATAATAGTTTTATAAGACTGTTTCTATTTGACTTTCACTGATAATACACTATAGTATATCGGTTAGTCAAGCCAAATGTTATTGAAAATTTTTATCATGATGAAACAATATTCTGCAGCCACACACCCTTCTTAACCAGCACAAATCCAATCACACACTTAATCAAATCTGCCAGCTGCACACATGCATAAATCACAAGCACATGAATCCCTGTATAACGACTCAGCACAAATGCGATCGGCACACTGACGCACCAGATAAACACACTGTCAAACAGGAACGTAATAATCGTCTTTCCACCGGAACGCAGAGTAAAATAGGTTGCATGCAAAAACGCATTCTGCGGCATAAAAAATGCAGTGATCATAATCAGATACTTCGCCAGCTCCCTTGCCTCATCATTGGTATTATAAAGCATTGGAAACAACGGCGCCATAACAAACATCACCATTGCCACACAGGTACAGCACATCACTGAGAACGCGATCATCTTGTTATCTGTATCTCTCGCTTTCTTCATATCTCCCGCACCCAGAAGCTGTCCCACAATAATCGCAACAGAATCTCCCAGCGCAATAAACACAATATTAAACACATTGTTAATCGTATTGGAAATATTCAGCGAAGCAACCACATTCAGCCCTCTAATTGAATAACACTGAGTCAGCATCGCCATGGCAGAAGCCCATAAAGTCTCATTAAACAACAGCGGTGTACCCTTGACCAGAATCTTCTTTGTCAGATTCGCAGGAACCTTAAGCGTGCTGTACAGCCCCTTTGCAAATGCATTCTTCTCCGTATGCCTGTGTGTCCAGCCTATTACAATTGCCGCCTCCACATAACGTGACAGCACAGTTGCGATTGCCGCACCTCTCACACCCAGTCTAGGGAAGAAAAATACACCATAGATCAACAGATAATTAAACAACAGATTCACACAGATTGCCACAACCCCGGCTTTCATTGGCAGAACAGTCTCTCCGCACTCTCTCAGAGTACTGGAATAAATCTGCACCATCATAAACGGCGGCAATCCCAACAGCATAATATCCAGATACTGCTTTCCATACTTAAGCGTATCTGCGATCTGCTGCGCAGTACCCTCGCCCTGAAGATACATACTGATCAGATTCTCTCCAACAGTCAGAAACAGCAAAATCGTCCCAATCGTCAGAATCACAGCCATCCAGAACTTATACCTGAATGTCTGCCTCACACCCTCATGATCCTTCTGTCCAAAATACTGCGCCGTAAAAATACCCGCTCCGGATACCCCTCCGAAAATACACAGATTATAGACAAAAATCAACTGATTCACAATAGAAGCCCCTGACATCTGCTCCGTCCCGATCCGCCCGATCATAATATTATCCAGCAGACTCACGAAATTCGTAATTCCATTCTGGATCATGATCGGAACCGCCACAGCCAGAACCATCATATAAAACTTCCTGTCACCGATAAACTTCTTACGAAACGATGACCTTTCTTTCACCCTCTCCATAAAACTTTTCCTCATCCTTCTTCACAAAAATAGACTGTCCGAAGACAGCCCTCGCCTTAAGCGTTGTATCATCTACATTACTATAAAAGCCCCAACATTTCAAGCCCATATCTGTAAAATTTATACTATCATTTTCTATTCCGTTTCTGTTTCGTTTCTATCCATTCCATCTCCAATAACACACTTCCATACCTATCATTCACAGTCCCAGCCAGTTCACAGCGAAGAAAAATAAATGTTTTTAACCACATCTACAGGGGGTGTAGCAACTCTTAGTCTTTGGGAATTTGCGTTATGTCAGAAAAATTCACTGTCTGAGCGAAGCGAGTTTGAATTTTTCTGGCATGGTTTTAGCAAATTTCCAAAGGCTTAGAGTTCCTGCCCCCGCAGCCGTGGTTCAAAACATTTATTTTTCTTCGCGTCCCCTTTGAAGACATAAAAAAGCTGCCGTCCCCAATAAATGAGGAAAACGACAGCTTTTCAAAAAAGTATTTGCAAGCCTATTTAATAGCACCCTCAACCATACCATTCATAATCTGCTTCTGAGCAAGCAGGAATACGATGATCATCGGAATCATTGCCAGGAGTGCTGCAGTAAGGATCAGATCCCACTGCTTAACATAAGAACCAACAAACGCCTGTACAGCAACCGGAAGAGTCTTAACCTTACCATTCTGTCCTAACATCAGAGAAGGAAGAAGGTAATCGTTCCAGATCCACATACCATTCAGAATAGTAACAGTAACAATAACCGGTTTCAGAAGCGGAAGGATAATGCGGAAGAAAGTTCCCTCAGGAGAACATCCGTCAATCGCTGCTGCTTCTTCCAGTTCATATGGAATACCTTTAATAAAACCAGTTAAGATAAATACTGTCATAGCACCACCGAATCCACAGTATGCAAACACAATACCAGGAATAGACTGCAGCATGCTGATTCCAAGGAATTTACCTACATCACGGAATGTGGAAACCAGCGGAAGCATAACTACCTGGAAAGGAATTGTCATAGATGCAATGAATGTCATATAAATAGCTGTAGACCATTTTGTCTTGTTACGGCAGATAACCCATGCAGCCATACCGCCGAATAAAGCAAGTAATACAAGGGAAACAACTGTAATGATCGCAGATGTTCCGAATGCACTCCAGAAACTGAAGTTAGAGTTGTTGACAACGTTTGAAATATTTGTCTTAAACTGTGCAAAGCTTGCACCTGCAAAGCTTACAGGGTTGGCAACAATACCGTTTGCATTCTTAAATGTATTAATAAGTACCAGATAGAAAGGAGATAATATGTACGCTGCGATAACAATCGCAACAGCTGTAAGCACTACCTTTGGAGTTTTCTTCGTAACCATTACATTTCAACCTCCTTCTTATTGGAAATTCTAACCTGAATAATAGATACAGCAGCCAGGATAATGAAGAACAGAATAGCTTTCGCCTGACCAAGTGCATAATTGTTCTTGGAGATCGCTGTATTATAAATATTCAGAGCCAGCATCTGAGTACCGTTTGTCAGATAGTTTCCGAAGAAACTTGTGACAGAACCTGTACCATTTGTCAGAGCCATGTTAACATCGAACTGTTTGAATGCAGATGTTAAGGTAAGGAATGTACAGATTGTAATTGTAGCTGCGATCATCGGAATCTTGATCTTAAATAATGTTGTAACAGCATTTGCGCCATCGATCTGAGATGCTTCCAGTACATCTTTAGGTACCTGTGTCAGACCTGTTACATAGATCAGCATGATATAACCTGCATACTGCCAGATATAAACAACGATGATAGCCATCATAGCTGTGTTTGTCTTTGACAGAAGTGAAATATTATTTGTCATCTTGATCAGTACGTTATTAAATACGAACTGCCATACATAACCAAGTACGATACCGCCAATCAGGTTTGGCAGGAAATAGGAAGCTCTGAAGAATGAGAGTCCCTTAACCTTAGAGGTACAGAGTAAGGCCAGCATAAACGCTACTACGTTTACCAGAACCATGTTCAGAACTACAAACAGAATTGTGATGATCAGTGACCAGAGAAAACTTGGTTCATTGAACATTGCCTTATAGTTTGCAAATCCTACAAATCCTGTCATCTTGATTCCATTCCAGTCTGTAAAGGAATAAAACACACCAAGGCATAATGGAATAATAACTGTTACTACAAATGTAAATAACAATGGAAATACAAATATAAAGTTAACGATGCTTCTGTGATGTTTTAATGTCGGGAATAAATACATTCCCAGTAAGATGCCGATTGCACCGATGATCAGCGCCGGACCTCTCCAGCCTGCTCCGCTTCCGGAAATATCCTGGATCAATGATGCTGCCAGTAAAATAATACCGGCGATCAGGCATACCATGGAAATTGCTTTTTTACTAGCACTGTTTGTATTCATTTTGCCTTCATCCTTCCTATTTCTTATTTCAAAGCAAAAATCAATGCGTCTTAGACTTTTTTGCGTACCTGGATAAAGGTCTGTCGGACCTTTACTCAGGTATGCAGCGCAAATAAAAGTGGGCGGCAACATAAGCGCCGCCCATAAGTTTCAATTATTAGTTTGCGTATGCACTCTGGATAACCTGTTCCAGTGTCTTAACGAATCCGGCTTCATCAAGGCTGCCAGATGCATAGTCAGCAAATACCTGACCTGTATAGTTCTGTGCAAGTCCTTCTTTCTGCTCTAACCAATGCCAAGCAGATGTCTTTCCAGCAGATACATAATCAGTGATTGTCTGAGCAAATGGATCATCACCAACGATTGTGCAGGACTTGAACGGGCTTACGAAACCAGCTTCTTTAACAAGAACTTCCTGAGCTTCATCTGTTGTCAGCCACTGAAGGAATGCTTCTGCTGCTTCTACATTACCATCTTTATATACTGACCACCAGGATGGAGAGTTTGTAAGGATTGTATCAATTCCATCTTCAAATGCGTATGGAATCATACCAACTTCGAAATTACCAGCTTCTTTATAAGCATCTGCATCATCACCTGTCATAGTTGCACCGATCCAGGAGCCCTGAGTAACGAATGCATATTTACCAGATGAGAAGTTAAGGATCTGCTGATCATATGTACCGGATACAAGAAGTGCCGGATCTGAATACTGATTCAGAAGACCTACAAAGTTAGCGAAATCTGTTAAACGATCTTCGTCAACCTTACCGCCATCATTGAGCATATCAATATAAGTAGTGTCATCTCTGTCAAGACCTGAATCCAGATAGTTTCCAAATAAGTGGTTACCTGTTGACCAGTAAAGGTTAACTGGTTCTGCTGCATAACCTACGACTGCTGTCAGTCCAAGCTCATCTTTCTTGGAATCAATTGTCTCAAATGCTTCTTTGATTGCATCAGGACCTGTTAATGTAGAAGGATCAATTCCTGCTTTGTCAAGGATGTCTTTGTTATAAGCAAGACCGATTGCTTCTGTTGTATATGGGAAACCGATTGTACCCTGGCTCTCATCAACATAAGCTGAATCTGTGTCAGAAGCCCATTCCTGATCACTCATATCTACTAAAAGGTCTGTCCAGTTAGCGAAGTCTGTAGCACCACCGTTTACGAAGATGTCAGGCATATTATCTGACTGATAGTATCCTTTCAGAGTACCCTGGATATCGATTCCGCCACCCATGGATTCGATTTCTACTTTAGTTCCTGTTTCTTTCTCATACATTTCAGCTAATTTCTTCAGCTGAGCGTCAACTTCGATCTTACCGTTTACAAGACGAATACTGTCACCGTCTGCTGCCTGTACGGATACTGCTGCCGGAACCATTGATGCGATCATAGATACTGCTAAAAGTGTTGCAAATACTTTTTTCTTCATTTTCGTCACCTCGTCATTTTTTTAACTGTTTCTTTTTACCTTTTGCGCATAAGGTTTTTTGATAGTTGTATAATACCACTTTGTTTCTGAAATAGCAATACCTTTTTCGCATAAGTTTGAATTTTTTTATCTTTCTTTTTCGTCATTTGTTAAATATGCACAATTTATTTTTTCTATCTTATTACACTATGTCCAAAAAAGTGCTACTTTGAGGTCAAAAAAGTGCATCCTCTTTGAATTGTATCCTATGGCTTGTGCCTGTTTTTCCTTCGTCAGACAAGTAAAAACTTCTGCGCAGAACATTACGGAATAATTTCCTGTAACATAATAAAACAGCATTTCAGGTTCTGCACCCGAAATGCTGTTTTATTATGTCGTATTCATTTTGTATCCATTTATGCTGCCTGTTCTTTTTTCTTACCGGTGATTGTAAGCAGATGGCTCTTGATCAGTACCGGACGTACTGCATTGTAAATCACTGCTACCAGAATCACCGAAACAACTGCATTAAATAATGTCGCTACAGCACTCATTTTTGCAAGTGCCTGTGCCAGTTCCTGAGGCTGTCCGAGAATATACTGTTTGTAGAAATATCCTACGATCGGATCTGCCACAACATTAAATGCAAGACCTGCTACAGAAGCAATCACACTCCATTTGAAAACATATTTCTTATCTGTACTTTCATTAATCTTTGCAATCTTATGTGCTACCAGACCTGTGATCAGGCCAATACAGAATTTCAGTACAAATGTCTTTGGTGCGCCTGTGATATATACAGGATCCATCAGGTCTGCGATTCCCATTCCGATGGCACCGGACAATCCGCCGTATACACCGCCGATCAGAAGTGCTGCCAGTACGCAGAATGCATTTCCGATATGGATGGATGTTGCATCACCGCCCGGTACAGGGATCTTAATCTGCAGGAATGTAAAAGATACATAGCATAACGCAGCCATAAGAGCTGTCTCTGCAAGTTTTGTAATTGTGCTGTTCTGAGTATTCATAATAACTGTCCCCTCTCATATGATCTGATAGAAAGCTCATATCAATAAGCCAGATTGCCTGTTTGATTCTCACTATCAGATTTTTATATATTGACGCATCAATATGTTGAAGTTATCATACGCGAAATGTGTCATTATTTCAATGACCAATTTTTTGAATTTTTTAGAGGTCAGATTAAATATTATGCAAAAAGCCCTCCGTCTGCATGCTGTTCACATGAAAACAGAGGGCTTCATTATTCTATTTGCTTAGATTCTTGCTACGCCTGATTTTCTTGCTGCTTCTGCTACAGCTTTAGCTACAGCGTCTTTTACACGTGGGTCAAAGGCTGCCGGAAGAATATATTCCGCTGTTAATTCTTCGTCGCTTACCAGACCTGCGATTGCATATGCTGCTGCAACTTTCATTTCATCGTTAACATCTGATGCTCTTGCGTCCAGTACACCACGGAAAAGTCCCGGGAAGCAGAGTACGTTATTTACCTGGTTCGGATAATCAGAACGTCCTGTGGACACCACTGCTGCGCCTGCTGCTTTTGCTTCGTCAGGGAAGATTTCAGGTACCGGGTTTGCACATGCAAAAATGATAGGATCTTTTGCCATTGAGCGGACCATATCCTGTGTCAGTGTTCCAGGTGCGGATACACCGATGAAGATGTCTGCGCCTTTGATCACTTCTGCAAGAGTACCTTTCTCTTTGTTGAAGTTTGTAATCTTAGCCATCTCTTCTTTAATCGGGTTTAATCCTTCTCTGCCTTCGTAGATCGCACCCTTTCTGTCTGTCATGATTACATTCTTAAGTCCCATGGACATTAACAGTTTGATGATAGCGATACCTGCAGCACCTGCTCCGGAAGTAACGATCTTCACTTCATCAAGCTTCTTGCCAACCAGTTTCAATGCGTTGATAACACCTGCAAGTGTGATAACTGCTGTTCCGTGCTGGTCATCGTGGAAGATCGGAATATCACAGCATTCTTTCAGTTTCTTTTCGATTTCAAAACATCTCGGTGCGGAAATATCCTCAAGGTTGATTCCTCCAAAGGATCCGGCCAGAAGGCTTACTGTCTTAACGATCTCATCAACATCTTTACTGCGGACGCAGAGCGGAATCGCGTCTACACCGCCGAATTCTTTAAAGAGTACACATTTGCCTTCCATAACAGGCATACCTGCTTCCGGTCCGATATCTCCCAGTCCAAGTACCGCAGTTCCGTCTGTTACAACAGCAACTGTATTCCAGCGTCTTGTCAGATCATAACTCTTGTTTACATCCTTCTGGATCTCCAGACAAGGCTGAGCAACACCCGGTGTGTAAGCAAGGCTTAAAGCATCTTTGGAATCTACTTTGGCTCTTGATACAACCTCAATTTTACCTTTTAAGTCATAATGCATTTTTAAAGATTCTTTTGCGTAGTCCATTTTGTTTTGGCTCCCTTCTGCACTCTTTTTTTGAGACGCCTACATTGTAACATTAACCTGGCTCAGATTCTACTGTTTTTCTGACCTTTTTTATCAAAATAACTAAAACAGCATCTTCCTGTAGAAAATTAGGAAGATGCAGTTTCAGTTATTGTACTTTATCATTTGATATCAGGTTCCAAAAGAAACTTATTATCATTATTTATCTGTATCAAAATGTACTTCTGTACCGGCAACTGCCCGCTCATCCAGGAGCTGTTTGAAGGTCTTGGTCTTTGCTTTTTCTTCGTAGTCATCGGACCAGTAGTAGCCTTTCAGCTCGTCCATATACTCATAGTAGTCGCAAAGATAGATATATACTGTGGAAACATCCCTGTCCTGTATTGCATAGGTGTCCGCATTACCGTTTGCCACTCCGCCATCTGGCAGCATATCTCCATTGGCATCCAGCATAACAGCAACATATTTTGTTTCCGGATCCTGCATTTTCATAGTGATCTCAAATGGTGTTTTCGTAATGGAGAGAACACCATCTCCATTTTCATCCACCACATTTACATCCTTTTCAACAGTATCGGAAGTATTTTTCTCTACATCTACGTTGAACTTCCAGTCACCTTTCAGTGTCCATGAGTTATATCTGTTATCACCTTCGTTTGCCTCAGGATATCGTTCATAATACTCATTCCACATCTCAGTGAAAAACTGATGCTCCAGATCCTTCTGCTCTTCTGTCAGGCTCTCATAATCTGCATCGTCTGTACTGATTCCATGCTCTGCCATTTTCTGATTATATTCATCCCGCAGATCCTGAGGGATATCCGGGGTGGTATCCTGATTCTCCGGAAGAGCGCCCACAATATCTTTCAGATCCAGCTCCATGGTAAACCTGTCAGGTACTTTGATGTCTTTGACATAATCGCTGATTGCCGGACCTCCCACCTGAGGAAGCTTCTCATCACTGTATTCATCCATTCCCAGTGCCTGGGCTAGCTTATCAAAACTAAAGTCCTCAGAATCTACATCAATCCCTTTTTCTTTGAAAAATGCGTTACGCACCTCATAAAATTTTGTCCATCCTGCATCATCCACTGTCATATCTTCTACAGGAATACGCAAAACTCCTGCATAGGTGTTATCATCCAGCATTTTTCCATCCAGATAAGCATTGAACAGATTACTTTTTTCATCCATGTAATCATATTTCACTGTAGAATTCTCGCTGAGCTTAATATTGGGTTTTCCATCAGGTGTAATGAATGTATCCGGAAATTTATCCTCTGTATGGATTGTCATGGACAGGTACAGAGCCATTTCATTACAGTATACTTCTGAAAGCGTGACAGTTGTTCCATCTACTGTTTTACTGTATGATTCATTGTCTTTCGTTTTATCTGCATTGTTATTTTCTGTTGTATTCTGATCCTCAGCCTGAGCACTTTGAGGATTACCTCCGTCCTCCTGACTTTCATCAGTATCTGCCAACTCTGCATCTTCTGCAGAATCTGTCAACTGCTTTGCATATTTCGAATAATCGCCATAAAATCCCATGGAATTACCGAGCTGCTTAAATACATTTCCAACCAGAGGGATGTTCTCTGCAAATGCCGGATTTGTGATACATACTGTTGAAAATACAGCTGCAGCTGCAGTCAGTCCCAAAGCTGTTTTGTATACTGTTTTGAATTTCTTGTGCGATTTTGCTGTTCCTGTGGATTTCTTTCCGGAACTTCCTGTTGATTTTTCTGTTGATTTCTCCTGTAATCTTTGCACTATATTCTCTGTATTTTCCGTATGTCCAGAAGCTGCTGCCATTTCTCTGATTCTGGAAAATGCTTCGTTTTTTGCATCTTCTGCCTGCTTTGGCAATGGAAACTCTGCCTGCATGATTTCCTCTATCGCATTGTCATTTCTGTTATTCTTTTCTTTATCAAAATCCAACTTCTTCGCCATGATCACTTCATTCCTTTCTTGAACTTACTGTTATGTTTCCTGCTGTTACTGATCCTGTTCTCAGATTTTCATTCTGATATTCTGCAAACCTTCTGCTATACCTGTGAATTCTCTGTTTTTCTTTTTTTTCTGCTGCAGTCTCTTCTTCTGAATATTATCTTCTGCTGAAGTATATTCCTGCTTTAGCTGCATACGGGCTCTGACCAGTCTGGTTTTTACTGTGTTTTCATTCATATTTAATATAGAAGCAATGTCTGCAATCCGAAATCCCTCTACATAATACAGAACCAGTATGATCCTGTAGGATTCGTCCAGCATTCCAAGCATTTCCTTGAACTCAAATTCCTCAATGGACATATCCTGTCCGGGGACTTCCGGAAGTTCTTCGGCTCTGCTGAAGTTTTTATAATGTCTGTGGATTTTATTGCATTCATTGATCAGGATCCTGATCATCCAGGTTTTGAAATATTCCGGATTCTTCAGTGTATGTATTTTTTCAAAGCAGGTAAGTATGGTATCCTGCATGGCATCTGCGGCATCCTCATCATTATCCAGGATTCCCCTTGCCACCTTGTACATTGCCAGAGAATTCTTTTCCATCAGTTTCAGAAATGCATCCGCATCTCCTGAGATGGAGCGTTTTACCAACTGTATCAAATGCTGATCCTCCTTGCTTAGAGTTTTATATGTTACTGTTTACTTCATGTCCAGTAGCTCTTATGTTTTTACAAATATGTTTCATTCGAATGAAGCTTTGTTGTTTTGTTTTACACTTATTAGATGGGGAATTATAGAGAAAAGTTTCATATCTTTTAAATAAATTTTCAGGTACCGAATTTTTATAGTTATTATAACTTCTCGTCCGCATATAATTGTAATACAAACAAATTATAATCCCTGGATTTTCCCACAAAAAAAACCGGCACATTTCTGCACCGGTTTTTATCACTCATAATCTTTCTTAATGTTTTCCTTTTATTCTTCAGCATTCAATCTCTTCTGATACATAGACTGGAGCAGGAATTTTCCTGTCTCTGTTTTGAATACTTTTTCCAGCATGTTTCTCACATTGTTTCCGGAAAAATTACTCTCATCTGCATTTACCAGATAATCTGCCTCTATCATGATCTGATAATCAATACCATCGATTCCGGTTATTGTGTGATGATGGCTTACAATGTAAGAAACACGATCTACAAATTCTTTCGGCAGATCTGAATCTGCGAAAAATTCCTCTATCAGTGCCGCACTTTCTTCCTCCTGATGTTTGCCGTTGGCATTTCCGTATTTTACTCTGCAGAGAGGGCAGGAAATATCATGGACAACCGCAGTCACCTCCACCAGCTTCTGCTGCTCCGGTGACAGATTTTCGCCCTCTACGATTGTTTTTGCATATGCGTATACTTTCATGAAATGATTGATGTCATGAAGATCTCCCTTGGAATACTCTACCATTTTCTTTACAACTTCCGCTACTGTCATGTTTTGTTCCTGCCTTTCTCTTACGGATTTAGTTACTTGTGTACTCCGTTCTCAGTAACCGGGTTTATCTTATTCTGAAAAACAGCAGAATCTTTCGATCCTGCTGTTTACAATTATCAATTATTTGCAGAGTTCCTCTGCCATAGCCTCAATCTCCGCTTCGTTTGCTTCGCTTAAGGAGGAAGTAATCTTTACATTATTTTCAAGCCATGTGATATTTTTGCTCTTTTCGAACATTCCCTGCATGATTCTTGCTGCTGCAGGTGCCCAGCTTCCGTTTTCGATGAGACCGATGGCACGGTTCTGGTAGCTGCGTTCTGTAAGGTTCTCAATGTAGGTACGCATAAATGGGAAAATATCTCCGTTGTATGTAATTGTGGCAAGTACCAGTTTACCGTAACGGAAAGCCTCTTCCACTGCTTCTGCCATGTCATCTCTTGCAAGGTCAAATACAGTTACTTTCGGGCATCCTTTTTCTTCCAGTTTCTGTGCCAGAAGTTCTACTGCTTTCTTTGTGTTTCCATATACAGATGTATAGGCGATCACAACACCTTCGCTCTCTACTTTGTAGGAGGACCAGATATCATATTTCTCAAGGTAATGTCCCAGGTTCTCTGTGAGGATTGGACCATGAAGCGGACAGATTGTCTGGATATCCAGAGTTGCGGAAGCTTTCAGAAGCTTCTGAACCTGTGCACCGTATTTTCCAACGATTCCGATATAGTAACGGCGTGCTTCGCAGTCCCAGTCTTCTTCTACGTCAAGTGCTCCGAATTTACCGAAACCGTCTGCTGAGAACAGAACCTTATCAGTACTGTCATATGTAACCATAACCTCCGGCCAGTGAACCATTGGTGCAAATACGAAAGTCAGCACATGTTTTCCAAGTGTCAGGCTGTCACCGTTTGCAACCACCAGTTTCTTTCCGTCCAGATTCAGGTTTCTGAAGAAATTTCCCATCATAGTGAAGGTCTTGGTATTTGCAACTACGGTTGTGTCAGGATATGCTTTCATGAAGTTCTCGATATTTGCGGCATGATCCGGCTCCATATGCTGTACTACCAGATAATCCGGTTTCGCACCGTTCAGGACTTTGGCTACATTTTCAAGCCATTCGTCTTTGAAATTAGCATCTACGGTATCCATAACTGCAATCTTCTCATCCATGATCACATATGAGTTATAGGACATACCGTTTGGCACTACATACTGACCTTCAAACAGATCTATCTGATGATCATTTACACCTACATAATAAATATCATTTCCGATTTTCATGATAACATGTTCCTCCTTAGCGATATCAGGGCCGGTCAAATCCGGTTAAAAATTCCAATTTTTTTATTTCTGAACCTATTATATCCACATTCATATCGTTCGTCAAGTTGCATTTTATCTCTAAAATTTCACCCCTTAACTCACATATAAAAAGTAATACTGTCTTTTTATTTAATACCTATTCTGACAAAATTCCATATTCCTTATATAACTGTTTTCGAATATCTGTATTTGTCACAACAGACTGTATTTCTGCACTTCTTCCATCCATAATCAGACGATTAAGCAAAGTGCTTAATCGTTCTTCGCCGATTGCTTCTCCAATTGCCCTGCCTCTTGCTTCTCCAATTGCCCTGCCCCTTGCTTCTCCAATTGCCCTGCCCCTTGCTTCTCCAATTGCTTTTGCCTCTGCTTCCGCCTCTTTTTGAAGCCGTTCGAGCCTTTCAGATTCCAGTTCAAGAACTTTTCCACCCATAATCTCACCTATTCCTTTCCGGACTGTTTTTTCATTCCTGCATATATAGTCCGCTATTTTTATGATCAGTTTATTTAAATTCATGTATAAAGCCGTCTTATCTGCTCCTGAAAGTTCTCTTTCCAGATTTATCCGGATTTCCTCATAGTCATTTAGCAAACTCTGGAACATTTCCGGATTCTCACTCATTTCATGAATATCCTTTTCATATCGCATAATATAAAACGGCAGAAGCATCAGTAAATTTTTTTCAAAAATACTGTTTCTCGTATATGTCTCCAATTTCATTGTCGGAACCCAATAATGTACTATTTTCTCATCCGAAAGTACCATCTCTATCTCCAGAAAATCCGGCGTATTCTTTCCGCTTCTCAAATATAATACGCAGGACTTTGGAAAATCCATCCTGTATTTGCGTCCCTGTTTCTGTGCATTTTCAATTGCTATGGAGAAATCATATTCTATCATACGAATTGCCATAGTTGTATCGTCTACACTTTGACATTCAATATGATACAATTTACCAGCAATCTTTAAACAGGAATCCGTGATAATCTCTCCGTTTTCCTGCTGATGTTCATTGCGCAACTGCACAATCGGTACATTCTCCGGATAAGAAGTATGGAATACTTCATTAATCAAAGGTACTGCCAGATATGGCATTTTCTCAATCATTGTACGAAATACATCATCAAATATCGTATTATTCATTAGATACCTCACTTCTATTCTAACATACGGTAACAATGTTTGAATACCCAATTTGCACAAATATCATAAATCGGATAATCTTTATCTTTCGTACATGCTTTCATAAAGGGAAATAGATGACCGGCTGGTCTGGAACTCAGATATATAAATTCAGTGTAACAAACGCATGCTGTTCCGTCAATCAATAGTTTTCGACACATCAACACTACTTTTGAAAATTTATTCCTTACGTTTCAGTAACAAATTCTCAGTTCACAATACACAAGGCTGTCACACTACATAAGCAATTAGTGTAACAGCCTCTTTTCTATTCTCTGAGATCAGGCTCATGAGATCTTGCCGTCTTTCATTTCAAATACAGTATCAACGATATTCATAGTAGATTTTCTGTGTTACGTAACGTAATTTCTGTTTATACCTCACACTTTTTTAATTCTCGTTCTAACTCTAAAACTTCTTTTCTGCACAATTCTATCGCATCATTACAGATTTCCACATCATCACCATCTATCTCTATGCTATCGTCACCAGGATATCTGGTTGAAAAATAAAAACCATCTATCATTCTCATATGTGTCTGCGTATTTTTTGAAAACTCTGCTCCCATATTTGCTTTTAGAAATTTCATCAGTCTGTTCAGACTATGTGTACGCAAAATATTTTCAAAATCTTTCTGTTGCATAGCATCATCCGGTTTATAGTATTCTGAGATCAGATGCTTCATATATTTTTCGCATATTCCCTGTGCCATGGCCCCCATCATATTTGCCACTATCCCCGTATCATAAGAAGCCTTAAAATATTGAAAATCGTTTTCTGCAAAATCAAAATAACTATTTAAGGCCATATCTGAATTCCCTCCTTTCGCACATTTGTATAATACAGCATTTTGTTCCTTTTCCAGTCATCGCCAACTACAATTTTCAGATCCGTTTCTGCATCATCCAATTCCTCAGAGGATACTTCTGATTTTAGAAGATAAAGATATTTTTTAAGTTCCGGCCGGGAGCGGAATGACTCTGACAGTTCCAGAAACAGATCAACATCACTGCTATATTTCTCTTCTCCTCGTGCACAACTGCCATACAGATATATTGTCTTAATATAAGGCCTTATGCATGATGACTGAATAGTTCGTAAAGCATACTCCGCTGCATCTCTCTGCCGTTTTGATCTGATACATGTCAGCATTTTCTATTCCTCCATTTTCTCTGTATATTATTTCCAGATTATGCTTACATTTTCTGCTTCAGGATTTCTTTGTAAAAAAATTATAACATTCCTTATCTTCTATGTCTATCTTCCATTTATCTGGTGAAAAATTAGAGTGTATTATTGTTATTTTCTTTTATTTTCCTTCAAAGATCTGAGCGATCGGTGAATCTGCAGACAGTATCACTGTTTTGTCCTCACCTTTCATAGATGTCTTCAGCGCATCCAGGCTTCTCACAAATGAATAAAACTCACTTCTGTCCTCTTCTCCATAAGCCTGCGCAAGAATTTTCATATATTCCTGCTCCCCTTCCGCCCCCAGGATCTCTGCCTGTTTTTTTGCATCAGAAATCTGGATTGCTACTTCTTTGTCGGTTTTATTTCGAATCACCTTTGCTTCGGAGTTTCCCTCTGCCTTGTAAGTCGCTGCAATATTATCTCGTTCAGATATCATTCGTTCATACACAGCTTCCTTATTATCATCCGGCAGATCCAGCTGCTTGGTTTCGAATTTAAGAAGCTCAATTCCATACTGATCCATGTTTGTTCCTATTGCCTCCATAACCATATCAGACAATTCTCCGTCACGGCTTGTGATTACCTGATCCTGTGACATACTGCTGATTGCATTTTTAGTGGCATTATACACAGCAGTATTAATTCGGCTTTCACCATTTTCCACAGAAGAGTTTAATGTCTGTGCAAATTTAAGCGGGTCGCTGATTTTCCAGAGAACATAGCTGTCGCTGATCATCGTTTTCTTATCTTTTGTAATTACATCAGATGCAGCCAGATCATACAGCAGTGTTTCCTTTGGCAATGACTGTGTACTCTCTATAAATGGAATCTTAAAACTGATTCCCGATGAACTGATCACCCTGTCAACCTTACCAAACTGACGGATCAGCTTATATTCATTTTGCTGAGTTACTGTTACCGACGCTCCGACAGCTACAACCACTGCAGACACACCAATTAATATTCCAATTTTCTTACCTTTCATAAATTAGTCCTTTCCAAATTATATCTCTATCCTTCGTATTTCATTTACCAAAACACTTTTTATATGAAATATTTTCTGTCATTTCTTTATTCGTTCTCAGAATCATTTAAATCTTGTGTGTCCTGAGCAGTATCCGTGTTCAGTGTCTCTGTCGGATTCTCTGAACTGTTCCCTGTAAAAGAATCTAGCGGCAGAACCTTCTGCACTCCATCTCCATTATCAATCACAATCTTCATTCCCGGCAACACATCTTCCATTGCCTCATAGAACATACGCTTCTTTGTAATCTCCGGATTCTTAACATACTCCTCATACATGGCATTAAAACGTGCAACCTCAGCTTCCGCTTCATTAATCCTTACCTGCTTCTGCGCCTCAGCATCCTGAATGATCTGGTCTGCTTCTGCCTCAGCCTCCGGAAGCTTTTCGTTTCTGTATTTATTGGCATTATTCAAAGCAGTTTCTTTTCCCTGCTTGGCAGTTTCTACTGCTTTAAATGCTTTCATAACCTCCTGTGTGGGCGGTTCTGAATCCTGGATTGTGATATTCACAAGCTGAATCCCCAGATCCTGTTCCTCCATCTGCTTCAGGATCATTTCTTTAATCTTACTCTGGATCTCACCTTTTCCGGTGGTAAGCACTTCATCCACATCATAACTTGCGATTACTGTACGGATACAGCTTTGAGAAATATTTTTTAGAATATCTTCCGGTTCCTCTGAATTATAAAGATATTTTACCGGTTCTAAAATTCTGTACTCAACAAAGAAATCTACATCAATAAAGTTATAATCCGAGGTAATCATAATGCCCTCATTCTCAACCACCGAATTATCTCCCATACTATATCCAATAGGAAATCCCTGGATCGTTGTATTTACTTTCTGTACTTTCTGTATAAAAGGAATCTTAAAATGCAGTCCTGTTTCTGCCACTGCCTTCGGCACTCCGAAAGTTGTCAATACTGCCTGTTCCTGCTCCTGGATCTGATAGGTAGCATCTCCTGCAAGCCCTGCAATAATCACCAACCCTGCTGCTCCTATTACAATACGTTTCACATGTTTTCCCGGCTTCTGTAATTTTTTAAATGGATTTACTCTTTCGTTCACTTTTCTCCTCCGTTTCACCATTTGGCATAATTAAATTTTTTGCTTCTAAAAATTTCTGAAGAAAAGAAAAAGACTTTCATTTCAGACATAACATGAGCTCTTCTCTTAATGTCTAAAACAAAAGTCTTGCCGATTATATCATAATGCGGGCATTCTTAATCTGCCGTTCTGACGCATTTATGTACCATTTATAGGAAAAACAAGTCCAGTTCTTCATAACGATGGCCGCTACTCCCTTTTCTTTGAGCAGCATCATATCATAACTATTTACAAAATGCAAGAAATATTTTTCTCAAACGCCCCATACAGTCCTCAGCGTTTCCAAATCCTTATTTATAATTTGCATCTGATTCTGCTCATTACATTTTCTCAACGGAAGCAGGTTATAATAATTCTCAATGATGATCCATCCTTCATAGCCATGTTTTTTCAGGATTTCCATCTGAGGGAAGAAATCTGTGTTTCCCTCTCCCAGCAGACAGCCGCCTGGTTCATTGATACCATCTTTTACATGAAGCTGACTATCCATATACGGATAAAGACCTTCAAGCTGTTCACACTGGTTCATATTAAAATTAAATTTGAAGTTCTGTGTATCAAAGTGTACTGTCAGATTCGGCATACGGATTTCTTTCAGCAGCTGAATTTGTTCTTTATAATCCAGCGCATTTTCTGTCATAACAGTAATATCTTTCCTAATCGCTTTTTCACAGATAAATCTCAGTGCATCCTTTGTTGCTTCTACATGAGATTCTTCTGTAATCAGATTTCCAAGGAAGTTTGGAACCATGATCTTGGATATTCCCATTTCTGCCGCTACCTGAACTGCCAGTTCCATCTGGTCATACGCGATCTTTCCATTCTCTGTATCTTTTCCATGGATAAATTCATGATCCATCACATCATTAAGAACAATAGACGGATATTCGATTCCTAACCTGTTTCCCTCTTCAAGATACGCTTCCTGAACCTGTTTCTGAGCTAACGGATAACCCCATTCATAACTTCCAAGTTCAAGTTGAATTCCATCCAGTCCAGCTTCCTTTGCAATCTGTGGTCCAAAATATCCACCACCAGGAAGTCCCCATGCCACACAGCCAAATTTAATCTTTTTCTCCATATATGCCACCTACTCTAAATTTGCATGATTCTTAAACATTTCTTCTTCTGTTTTTCCAAGTTTCTTCATAAGAATCATAATAACTGCATCATAAACGATCCAACTCATCTGTTCAAACGCATTTCCCATAGGCTGAGCAGATTCACTTGTATCTTCCAGGTTACTCTTTGGAGTTGCACCCGGAATTACGATACAGCTTTCACATACCTTGCCAATGGAAGCTTCCGGATGAATTGTTACTGTCACAACAGATGCTCCTGCTTTTTTTGCTTTATTTGCCATAACAATCAAACTGTCAGTTTCTCCTGAACCTGAACTGATAATAAGAAGATCTTTTTTTTCAATTGCCGGTGTTGTCGGTTCTCCCACAAAGAATACTTCCAACCCCAAATGCATCAGGCGATTTGCAAACCCTCTTGCTACAAACCCAGAACGTCCAGCTCCTGCTACAAAAATATGCCTAGCTTTAATAATCTCATTAGCAAACTTTTCAAGTGAAGAAGAAGAAATATGTTTTGCATTTTCTGTCAATTCTTCAAGAATTTCCTCCAGTATAATTGAATTTTCCATTTCTATCATCTCCTTTTCCATTGCCTTTTTTATTCAGGCTTTTATTTTTCTGGAAAATTTGAATCCGGTCTGTTTAAACCAGTCAATATAAACTGCAATCAGAATTACAATACCCTGTACAATATACTGCCAGGAAGAGTCAATACCAAGAAGGTTCATACCATTTTTCAGAACACCGATTACAATTGCACCGATAACAGTTCCTGCGATGGTACCACGACCTCCGTTCATACTTGTTCCACCAAGAACAACTGCAGAAATCGCATCCATTTCAGCTCCGTCTCCCAGTGTCATCATTGCAGTAAAAGTACGTCCTACTGTAAGGATTCCTGCTAAAGATGCAAGTAACGCACTATATACAAATACGAAAAATGTAACCTTTTTTACATTAATACCAGAATATTCAGCAGCCTGTTTATTACCACCAACTGCATAAATATGACGGCCTAATTTTGTTTTATTAAGGATAAAAGAAGAAACTGCAATTACTGCAACAATACAATATAACTGAATCGGAATTCCAAAGATAGTACCCATTCCCCAAAAAGTATAGCTGTCATCAAGAACAGAAATTGTCTGAGCCTTTGTATAAACACGGGCAATACCACGACCGATATTCATCATTGCAAGAGTAACGATAAATGCCGGAATATTTGTAGAAGAAACAATGTAACCGTTAATAAGACCAATTACAACTCCAGCAAGGATTCCTCCAAGGATACCAACATAAACAGGAAGTCCATTCCATGAAATGAGTCCTGCACTGATACATCCTGAAACCGCAATTACTGATCCTACAGAAAGATCAATTCCTGCAAGCAGAATTACGAAAGTCATTCCACATGCCAGAAACAAATTGATTGTAATCTGTCTGACTACATTAAATAAGTTTGTAACTGTTGCAAAACTGCTGGTTGTAAAACTTAATACAACGCAAAGAATAACCAGTCCCGCAAGAATACCCATATTAGATTTAATTGTCTGTATTACAGATAAATTTTTCCAGTTTTTATTTTCCATAATCGTCACCCTATTTCCTTTGTCGCAAACGCCATAATTTTTTCCTGATTAAATTCATTTCTGTTCAATATTCCTGTGGTGTGTCCCTGATTCATTACCACAATACGATCGCACATGTTGATCAGCTCCGGCATCTCCGAAGATATGAAAATAATTGATAAACCTGTTGCTGTCAGATCATCAATCAGATGATAAATATCTGATTTTGTTTTTACATCAATGCCTCTTGTCGGCTCGTCCAGAATAAGAATTTTTTCTGTGACCAGAAGCCATCTGCTGATAATAACTTTCTGCTGATTACCTCCTGAAAGCTTTCCTATTTCCTGCTCTATAGAGGAATATTTTGTCTGCATAACTTCATCAACATATTTTCTGGCAAGTTCAATTTCTTTCTTCCTGTTATATCGGCCTTTTTTCAAAAATTTGTCCAATATTTCAATCGTTGCATTAAAACGTATTCCCTGGATCGGATAAATTCCTGACTGCTTTCTGTCTTCCGGAACAAGTCCGATTCCTGCATTTATTGCAGTTTTTACATTTTTAATATCAACTTCTTTATTTTCAATATAAATATGTCCGCTATCCTTATGACGAAGTCCAAAAATACATTCCATTGTTTCACTTCGTCCGGATCCAACCAGTCCTGAGAACCCAAGAACCTCTCCTCTTCTCAGTTCAAAATCAACATTTTTTACTTCTTTTCCAGAAGCAAGTTTTTCTACCTTGAGAATAATATCATCTGAATAGTTTTCATGTTTCTGATACAAATCTCCAAGTTTTCTTCCAACCATGAGCGCCACCAGATCATCATGTGTGGTCTCTTTTGTAACTACTGTATCGATATATTCACCATCTCGCATAACTGTGATACGATCAGTGATTGCATCCAATTCAGCCATTCGATGACTAATATAAATAATTCCAACATTCTTTGCTTTTAAAGCTTTGATTGCCTCAAAAAGAGCATCTACTTCATTTTCTGTCAAAGATGAAGTCGGTTCATCCATAACGATTATTTTTGCGCCAAAGGAAATAGCGCGAATAATTTCTACCATCTGCTGCTGTGCAATATTTAAATCTCGGATAAATTGAGTTGATTTCAGATCAAGGTGCATAGAATCCAAAAATCCCTGCGCCATTTCATTCATTTTCTTTTTATCGACAGTACCTGCTTTTGTTTTTGGTTCCTGTCCAATAAAAATATTTTCTGAAATTGTCATATCTGGAATCAACATCAGTTCCTGATGTATAATACGAATTCCGTGCTCTTTTGCGCTCTCAACACCTGTAATTTCTACTTCTTGTCCATCAACCAGAATCTGTCCGCTGTCTTTTGTATAAACTCCACCGAGAATTTTAATCAATGTAGATTTTCCGGCACCATTTTCACCTAAGAGAGCATGAACCTCACCTGCTTCCAGTTCCAAGTGATTGTTCTTCAGCACAGAAACTCCGGAAAAAGACTTACAGATATTTTTCATTTCCAATAAATGTGCCATAAATTTTCTCCTCTAAATAACAAACATTTCCCACCTTTTTCTATATGGGGCAAAAATGGGTGCAGCCTACGCTGCACCCGCTCAGATTTACTGCCAGTCAGCGTCTAAATATTCATCAATATTTGAAGAATCAATTGCAAATGCAGGTACATCTACTTCGAATTCTTCCGGTTTTTCCCCTGCGATAAGAGTTTTAGCTGCCTTATAGCACTCTTTACCAATTGTAATCGGGGACTGAGCTGCTGTCATACGATAAATGCTGTTGTCTTTAGCAATTACTTTCTTAGCTTCTGGAGCACCATCAACACCGTAAACATATACTTCTTTTCCAGCTGTCGTAAGTGCTGCATATGCCCCCATACCAGCCTGGTCATTAATGGAGAAGATTGCCTTTATATCTGGGTTAGCCTGGATGATATCACTTGTGATTGTCTGTCCTTTTTCTACAGTTCCCTCTGCATCAAATGTTGCCACAACATCAAATCCTTTTCCTTCAATTGTATCTAGGAATCCCTGTTCACGATCGTTGCAGGCATTGTTTGCAGGATAATCAAGAACTGCAATTTCTCCACCATCCGGGAAATCTTCAATCATTGCTTCTGCACAAAGTGCACCAGCCTGATAATTATCAGTTGCAACATAAGAACCAACCAGATCAAGATTAGATACAGAAGTATCAAAGTTTACTACTGGAATCCCTGCTTCGTCTAATTTCTGCAGTGCAGGTTCAATTGCATCTTTGTCAACTGGATTTAAAAATACTGCTGAAACACCCTGTGCAATAAAGTCTTCAATAATCTGAATCTGTTTTGCGCTGTCCTGCTGAGCATCCACTACAACTGTTTTATTTCCATCAGCTTCTGCTTCTTCTGTGATGGAATCTGCAACTGTTTTAAAGAAATCCGATTCACACCAATATGTAACTCCATAAGTCTGTCCACCATCTTCAGCTGCAAAAACACTTGCCGGAATTGTTGTTACTGCCATTGCTGCTACGCCTGCTGCCATCATAAGTTTTGTTACCAGTCTTCTTTTCATTGTAAAGTCCTCCTGATTTTAAATAATTTATATAGTTTTTGTCTAAAGCTCATAGAGAGCATGTAGATTCTCTTTTATGTTCTCATAAAATCTGTCATAAATTTTATGGAACTTCTCGTATTCCTCTGCTTCTTTCAAATCGCATTCAGTAATTCCATCTTCTTCAATAAAAGCATCGCATGCTTCCTGTATCGAAGAATAAATTCCAGCTCCAACTCCGGCCAGAATTGCTGCACCGTATGCCGGTCCCTCTTCCTGCTTCAATGTATGTACATCGCATTTATAAAGATCTGCCATAATCTTTCTCCATACAGGACTTCTGCTTCCGCCTCCGCATGCACGCATGGACACAACCTCTGTTCCCAGTTTCTTCAAGATTTCATTACAGTCTGCAAGGGAATAAACAACGCCTTCCATAATTGCCCTAAGCATATGTGCCTGTCCATGTATGATATTCAGTCCGATAAATGCACCTCTGTATTTGGGATCAATATGAGGTGTTCTTTCGCCCATCAGAAATGGCAGATAAATCAATCTTTCGCTTCCTAACGGAATATCTTTTGTAAGTTCATTTATCTTGTCATAAAATGATACATTTTCCTCTTCTGCTTTCTGAATCAAATCCCGACAGAAATTATTTTTCATCCATTCAATCGAAAGACCTGCCGACTGAGGACCTCCCATTGTATGCCAGCACCCAGGCACTGCACAGCAGCACAAATGAAGTGCACCTTCAGGAATTTCCTGATATTTTTTCAGATGAGTATATACAATACTTGAAGTACCTATTGTTGTAAAAGCCTGCCCCTCTCTTACAATACCTGTTCCAATTGCTGCACAGGCATTATCACTTCCTCCGGCAACCACAACTGTTTCTGTTGATAATCCACACTTCTCTGCAATTTTCGGTAAAAGGTTTCCAACAACTTCCGGTGATTCATACACATCTCCAAGAAGTTCTCTGTCTACTTTCAGAAAATCAAGAATTTCCTGCGACCAACATCTGTTTTTTACATCCAGCATCTGCATTCCACTGGCATCTGATGCATCTGTCGCATACTTACCAGTAAGAATAAAGCGAACATAATCTTTTGGAAGCATAATGTGTCTGCACTTTGCAAAAAGCTCCGGCTCATTTTCTCTTATCCAGAGGATCTTTGCTGCCGTCCATCCTGCCATTGGCGGATTCGCTGTGATCTTCATCCATTTTTCCATTGGCAGTTCCAGCATTTCCTCTACCTGCTTCGTAGCTCTCTGGTCACACCAGATAATGGATCTTCTTATAACCTGATTCTCCTCATTCAACATCACAAGTCCATGCATCTGACCAGAAATTCCAATTCCCCGCACATCTTTTCCATTAACCTGACCTTTTTCAACTACACTTTTAATTGTTGAAATCGCTGCTTCTGACCAGTCTGATGGATCCTGTTCTGCCCATCCGTTTTCAGGCTGATACATTGGATATTTGACAGACGCTTCGGCTACGATTTTTCCATTCTGATCTACCAGAATCGTCTTTGTCGCACTGGTTCCCAGATCCACTCCAATTACGTATTTCATCTTATTCCTCCATGGCTGCCTGTTGCTTCATATTGGCAATGTTCTCTGCAAGATTTCCATTAAATAATGCCTTTCCTGAAACAATGATATTTGCTCCGGCCTTTATTACTTTTCCTATATTCCCACAGTTGATACTTCCATCAACTTCTATATCTTTCCACTCTCCGGTATCTGTTGACCGTCTTCTGATATCTTTTATTTTGTCAAGTGTATCTTCAATAAAGTGCTGGCCATCTCTTCCCGGATGAACGGTCATAACCTGTATCACATCTGCAAGCTTCCAGATTTCTTCTGTAAGAACTTCTGCCGAGGTTTCCGGATTCAGAACAATTCCTGCACGAATTCCACATTGCTTTATTTCTTTTAAAGTTTCTGCTACATTGCTGCAGGCCTCATAATGAACAGATATTACATCAGCTCCAGCCTCCTGCATTCTTTTTACAAATCGAACAGGTTCATTTACCATCAGATGAACATCAAATACCAGATCAGCTACACCTTTCAATCCATGAATCATTTTCATTCCACATGCCAGATTCGGTACAAAGCTTCCATCCATTACATCTATATGAACATATTCAGCTCCGGATTTTTCCATTGTTTTTAATTGTTCTCCCAGGCATTTATAGTCTGCTTCCAGTAAGGACGGTGCTATAATGCACATTATTGATCACCTCGTTTATATTTTATTACAGTCAATTACTGTCTGAATTTTCTGAAGTTGTTTTTTATAACCTTTGTTTATTTTCGTCGTATATCCCAGATAAAGTGCATCCAGTATAAACTGATCTGAAACTCTTCTGGTTACTTTATCTCTTCCCACTGTCAGGTCATTTACTGCCGTAAATAAACTGATATCTGTATATCTGAGAAGAGGAGATTTATTCATTTTTGTAATACTAATTGTAACTGCACCTCGCTCTTTTGCGATTTTCATTGCCTCTACTACATTTCTGGATCTACCCTCATAAGAGACAGCTAACGCAACGTCTTCACTTGTAAGATTGCCTGCAGTCATCATCTGCAGCATTACGTCACTATGTACGGAACACGGAATCCCCAATCTTCCAAATTTCATGTATGCCAGCTGACATACTGCAAAGGCATCTCCAACACCGAAGAAATGTATCTCTCTGGCTTTAAGAAGAGCATCCAATGCTTTTTCATAATTTTCGTCATCTGCCAAAACTAATGTATCACTCAACATCTGTACATTACTCTGATAAACCTTTTTCAAAATCGTCTTCATATCGTCTGATACTTTAATATCTTCTGAATGAATTTCCATTCCTTCTGCCAAAGCTCTGATGAAATCCTCCTTCATAGAAGAATATCCATCATATCCCATTCTTTTACAGAATCTGATAATTGATGCTTCACTGCTTCCTGATTCTCTTGCAATCTCTGCAAGCGTTAAATGTGTAATTGCTTCCGGGTTTTCAAGTAATGCAGATGCGATTGCTTTCTCTGCTCTTGGTAACGACGGTAACAAAAATCTGATGCGAACAAATAAATCATTCATATGGCGTGCACTCCATTTCTACTTCATTTATTTAATTTCACTTTGAAGTTTTTTGTTGATTAGAATATAGCATTCTGTTTCAGTGAAGTAAATATCTATAAATATTTTTGTATATTTCCACGTTTTGGCGTGTGTTTTTTGTTGATTACATCCAATTTTTTGGTTGATTTGACGTTTTTACATTTTATTTCACTTCATTTTGAAATTTACAAACACTTAAATACTTCATTTTATTTTTGTAATACGAAGTATAAGCTATAAATATATATAATACCTGTATTCATTTCTATCACTTAGATTCTTTTTTACCTCTACATTTTTTTGAAATATTTCAGAATAATTTTTAGAGATGATCCCTGCTCTCTTTTGAGAAACAGAGCTACTGACTACTGACAAGAAATATTTTTACGTAAACTCCATAACATGTTATACTTACTATACAATGCTAAGATAAATATCTATCTCAGCCCAATACCAGGAGGATTAATTCATGAAAGCATACGAACGCTTATTATCTTATGTAAAAGTATTCACTCCAAGCAGTGAAGAAACCGGTACTTCCCCATCCACACAGTATCAGTTTGACCTTGCCAGACTGCTGGTTCAGGAATTAAAGGAACTGGGTGTGAAAGACGCCGATGTAGATGAACATTGCTATGTCTATGGACATATTCCGGCAACCAGAGGATATGAATCCCGCCAAAAACTGGGCTTTATCGCTCACATGGATACAGTCTCTGATTTCTGCGATCATCCGGTTACTCCGGTTATCACTCCGAATTATGACGGCAAAGACCTTGCACTTGGAACCAGCGGCAGAGTTCTCTCCCCGAAAATGTTCCCTCATCTCTCCACATTAAAAGGCAGAACTCTCATTACTTCCGATGGAACCACCATCCTCGGTGCAGATGACAAAGCCGGAATTGCCGAGATTATGACAATAATTGAACACCTCAATGACAATACTATTCCGCATGGTCCTCTCTGCATTGCATTTACCCCTGACGAAGAAATAGGAATGGGACCAGCCCATTTTGATGTAAAAAAATTTGGAGCTGATTTTGCTTATACACTTGATGGTGATACAGAAGGTGAAATCCAGTATGAAAACTTTAATGCTGCTCGAGCAGTAGTAGAATTTACCGGTGTAAACGTACACCCGGGGTCTTCTAAGAATACAATGGTCAACGCAGCACTTGTTGCCATTGAATTTAACTCCATGCTCCCATCTGCAGATACACCAAGAGATACCGAAGAATATGAAGGATTTTTCCATCTTGATGCCATGAACGGCAATGTCTCCACTGCTATGTTAGACTATATTATCCGTGACCATGATGTAGCATCTTTTGACTGCAGGCTCAAAACCATGGAGCACATCGCCAAGATTCTCAATGAAAAGTGGGGTGAAGGCACTGTAAAACTTACCATTACAGAACAATACAGAAACATGAAAGAAATCATTGATACCTGCATGGAACTAATCGACTGTGCAACTGCTGCCTGCAAAGAATGCGGAACTCCTGCACTTATCACCCCAATCCGCGGCGGCACAGACGGAGCACGCTTAAGTTTCATGGGCGTCCCATGCCCGAACCTTGGAACCGGCGGACATGCTTTTCATGGTCCTTATGAACATATCACTGTGGAAGGAATGGATATTGCTGTTGAAGTGGGATTAAAGATTATTGAATTATTCTATAAATAATTTCATCTGAAAAAATCCAGCAAAAAAACAAGCCTTTCACTGTCGGGTAAGGTAACAGTGAAGGGCTTATTTTAAATTTTGCAAGTCGATTTTCTCTTAGTCTGACTTAATTCGGTTAAACTAATGGTATCATTCCGTATAAGTATTCCCATTTTCATCTGTCCAGGTTCCATCACCATTATCACTGAAACCAATACCATTATCGTCTCTGTAATAGTAATCTCCATTTGTCGTCTGTGTAACAGTAACTGTGTTTCCATCAGAAGAAGTTAATGTATGCTGTTCTAAAGTTGTTCCCAAATAATGAGTTGCATCATTTAAAGCGGGATATGTATTTCCATAATCATCTGTATAACTTTCATTTCCGTTATCAGTATATCCAACACCATCATATCCTCTGTACTCAACAGAATAATCAGAATACAACACCCTTTCAATTTCAAATGTACTGCCGCCACTTCCTCGTACTGTCAATGATGATGTATTAATAACCGTTTTATCTGTAGTATCATCTCCAGGGGTTCCATTATTATCTGTATCTGAATAACCATCTCCCGAATTATCCGAATCAGGATTCTGACCGTCAGAATTTTCCCCCGTTTCATCAGAAGAATTCACTCCTGTCTGATTCTGATTTTCTTCCTGATCTGCAGCATCAATCTGTTCTGAACTCTCTGTCGAACCATCACGGTTTGAATCCTCCGGCTTATCTCCCTTTCCTGTCAGCTGCTGACCACCGGACGTTTCATGAGCTGCCACCATATCAACCAATTCTCTCTTCTTAGCATCTTCTTCAGAATCCTGTCCTGTTTCATCTCCGTCTTTTGGTATCTGATCCTGCGTGTTCTCTGCCCCGGAAATCACCTCTCCCGAAAAACAAAACACCAGATTTCCTCCAACAAGCACCATCGCCAAAAGTACTCCCGGAAGAATATTCTTCCGAAGCTTCTTCATCTTCAGCATATACAGAATTCTGTCTTTAAAAACCATACTGCTGTCATTCAGACTTGCCGTCACATAAGGCACCTGATTATCTATGGCAACGGTTCTCAGCAGAAGTTTCCGGTACAGTTTACGTTCTGCTCTGCTGCAGACACGGACAACTTCCGCATCGCAGAGATTCTCAATATCCTTGTCAGCCTCCCACAGCATAAACAACAGTGCCGGATTAAACCAGTACACAGATGCACAGATTCTCAGAAGCACCTTATACCACAAATCCTTATGTAAATAATGCGTCAGCTCATGATGATAAACCAGCTTCAGCTCTTCCGCTGAATATCCAACTGCCGGAAGATACAATTTCGTCCGGAATAATCCCGCCAGAAGCGGCGTACTGAGTCCTGCATTCTGCATCAGTTCAGGTCTTCGGCCAATCCCTTTCTGTTCACACACATCCCGGTACATTTTCCACTTCATCAGATCATTCACCGGAAGACTCATCCGTTTCAGGCTTCTCATAGAAAAATAATATGCACAGATCTCTGCCAGTAATTTTATAACCACACCTGCCAGCCATACGATCATAAAAATCTTTGCAGCCAGCGGTACGATATGTCTGCCAGACAATGCTGCAGATTTTAAAGCAGACTGCACTTCATCTGTCAAAACTGTGTCTGCGGATGTTTTGTCTGTCACAACCGTATCCTGCAGTTTTTTATCTGCAGTACTGCTATCCTCTGAATTTACCTTAGAAGAATTTACATTCGCAGAATCTGCATTTGCCAAAGTTATTCTCTTCGCAGTTATCTTTTCATTCCCACTGCTCTCAATCCCCGGCACTTTGAAATTTATAAGGGAAAAATCCGATGGAAGTCGCACAGGAACCAGCAGACTCACTGCAACAGCCAGCCAGACCACGTACTTCCATCTTGCTGTAAATCTGTTCTTTAACAAAACAGATAACCCCAGCACAAGAAAAATAACAACTGCGGAAATAATATTAAGCTTCAAAACATGTAATGCAAATTCCGCCATCACTTATTCCTCCTTCTCATCCAACTCCCTCAGAAAATCACTGAGATCCTGTATTTCCTCTGAACTTATCTTCTTTCCCTGATAAAGAGAAGTCACAAACTTCTTAAGAGAATTTCCGTAAAGTTTCTCCAGTACACTCTTACTTTCATTTGCCTGATAATCTTCCTGGGATACCAGAGGCGTATACAGATTCATCTTTCCCTGCTTCTCCACAAAAACGAAATTCTTATTCTCTAATCGGGTCAGCAGTGACAAGATCGTAGTCGGAGCCAATTGTTTCTTTACATTCACCAGCTTCTCAATCTCTGCCCGAGTCATCGGCGGAGTCCCGTTCCATAAAGCCAGCATAATATCCAACTCTGACTCCGGCAGACGCTGATATGCTTTTTTCAATAAAATCACCTCATTTCTTCTACAATTGTAGGAATAATTTTATTGTAGCAACCACACAATAATCCGTCAATGCTAATTTATCTCTGTATAATCATTACCATTTTCGTCCGTCCAGGTTCCGTCTCCATTGTCAGTAAAACCAGTTCCATTATCATCCCGATAATAATAATCTCCATTTGTTGTCTGTGTAACTGTAACCGTATCTCCATCAAAAGATTCCAGTGTATGCTGCTCTAATGTTGTTCCCAGGTAATGTGTTGCATCATTTAAAGCCCTATAAGTATTCCCATACTCATCTGTATAACTCTCATCACCATTATCCGTATATCCTACACCATCATCATCCCGGTAACAATAATCCCCGTTTATTTGCTGAGTAATCGTAAAAGTACTTCCATCCTCTCTCACAAGCGTCAATGTCTCAAGAGAACTATTATTGTCACCATCCTCATCTGTATTCACATTTACCTCATCAGAAGCCTCTGTTTCCCCTGTCTCTGAATTCTGATCTTCATTCTGATCACTTCCACTATTGTCAGAACCATTCTGCTTATCCAATGCTGGATTTCCCGGATAAGAAATACTCTCCACCATCTCACGTACCTTACCAATATCATCCACATCCTTCGCAAATCCCTTTACCACATAAAGGTCACTGCCAACAGAATAAGCCGTCTCGTAACAAGCTGCATACTGGTCACTTGCCTTCGCAAACAATGGCGTATCATCATCTGCATCATACTTATAAACACCAACCCAGTCCTTACCGCTCACAAAATAAGCATATGTTCCCTTCATATCCTTCTGCTCCCAGTCTGAACTCACCGGCTGCGGGTCAAACTTCTCACTCCCGCTATCCGTGGCCCACACAGCACCCGTTCCAGCCACTGACATGCAAAATACTGATAACGAAGCAACAATCGTAATAAATCTTTTTCTGTTCATAAAAATTCCCCTTTCGTCATTAATTGTAACTTCATTTTTATCCGTTTCTTCTACTTTTGTAGAAGTTAATCATATACTACATCTGTAGAAGATTAATGTCAAGCTATTTTTCTACAAATGTAGTAATATATAATTTTTTTCATTTAAAGACAAAAAATCAAAAAAAAGACCAGCTGACATCCAGCTGGCCTTCTCTATTTCCTTGATTTAAGTTAAACGGATATTCGCAATCCGCTTCGCTCCTTATTTGATTCGGTTAAAAAGCACAATTTTATTTTTGCACATAAAAAACCAGCTAACTACTAGCTGGTTTCCACTATATCTTCAAAACTACATACATGTTGACATTTCCTTGAGATTCATTCTTCCTGCGATTC
>NZ_JAJDMJ010000042.1:0-32918 GCF_020593585.1 Blautia sp. DFI.6.71 | reverse complement strand
CTGACGATACAAAAATTTATTATTTTTTATTGTCCTCTTGACGGGGAGCATACCATTCGTCAGAAATTCATCCGACGGGGGGAGTTTATTTTATCCGCTATTCAACTTCCCCAATCACCTTGTGGAAGTGCTCCTTTATCCTAGTAAAACTCTCATCGCTCAGGTCATGCTCTAACTTACACGCATCTTCTTTTGCAACTTCCGGGCTTACGCCGAGATGTTCCAGCATCTTGCTCAGCACTGTATGCCGCTCATAAATATGAACCGCAATATCATTTCCTTTCTCAAGAAGTGTCACCGTACCATAACGGTCCATCGCAATATAACCATCCTCACGAAGCAGCTTCATAGCATGACTTACACTCGGTTTCGATACCCCAAGCATCGTTGCAATATCTATAGAACGAACTCCGCCACCCTGTTTTGACAATACCAGGATTGCCTCCAAATAATCCTCCGCTGATTTTCTGATCTGCATTCAAAATACCTCCCATATTGTTTTGATATTAACACAATATGGAAAATTTTTCAATCGCTCTTCTTGAGAACAGTCGTCATTAACTGTTGCTGAGTTACTGTTCGCTCCGTTCTCAGTAACGTAGTCAAAATTCATTCCATATGAAAAAACAGCATCGAAAAATATTTCATTTCATGTGCATTTGCAGGATACTTAGATATTCTTAGCCGCCAAAAATCTGCGTTATGAGCCATCAAGGACACTGTCTGAGCGAAGCGAGTTTGTCCTTGATGGCTCATGCTTTTAGCAGATTTTTGACGGCTTAGAATATCTTAGTGTCCGAAACCGCACATGAAATGAAATATTTTTTGACGCGTCCCTACTGAATTAAAAAAAGCCCTCTGACCAGCATTCCCACATACCAGCCAAAGAACCTTTTTATACCAGGATTATCTTTTAAATTCCTAAAGCAATCTCCATCATCCTGTTAAACGAAGTCTGTCTGGCCTCCGCAGAAATTGCCTCATCCCTGAAAACATGATCCGAAATCGTAAGAATCCCCAATGCCTCCTTACCGGCTCTCGCAGCATTCATAAACAACGCCGCACACTCCATCTCCACACAGAGAACCCCCATCTTTCTCCATGCCTTCGAACTCTCCGGATTATCTCCATAGAACGCATCCGAAGATACAACAGAACCCACGCGAACCGGTGTACCCTGCTCCTTCGCAACCTCTACAGCCCTTGCAACCAGTTCATAACTTGCTGTAGGAGCAAAAGTCCCCGGCAGCTGATACTGGCTTGCATAATTTGAATCCGTACATGCACTCATGGCGATCACAACGTCCATTACGCTTACATCATCCTGCAGCGCACCTGCAGAGCCAATACGAATGATCTTCTCTACATCATAAAAATTATAAAGCTCATAACTGTAAATACCCATAGATGGCATCCCCATACCGCTGCCCATGACAGATATCTGCTCACCCTTATAAGTTCCGGTATAACCAAACATATTTCTCACTGTGTTAAAACATACCGGATTCTCCAGATATGTCTCCGCAATATACTTCGCACGCAGCGGATCTCCCGGCATCAGAACCTTCTTTGCAATATCACCTTTCTTTGCACTGTTGTGTGGTGTTGGAATACTCATAATCACCCTCTCCTTTCCCGTAATGCTACATCACTGCATTATTTATCATCACCTGTAAGCCGCAGCACATCCCTGATCTCTTCTTCATCCATATCAAGAATGATTGCCAGCTCCTCTACACTGAACTTTGAACTTTCATCCTCTTCATCCTCTGTAAGTTCCCGGACTGCCGCTTCCAGCTTCTCCACCTTTGCTACCAGATAGTCATCCTCAAATTTCCTCTGTGTCTGCTCCTCGATAGCATGGCGGATTCCACACCGGATACGTCCAAGCAGCCATTTCTCATCTTTCTCTTCCGGTTCTTCCTCTCCCAGAGCCATCAGAAGGCTTATATTTGCCTCCTGAATCAGATCAGCGATAAAAATCTCCTCACAGTTCATTTCAACCGCCATTTCGGCTGCTGCATGCAGATACTTCTGTGACAGCTCTGCCTGTGCCAGAGCATCTCCCTTTGAAAGCAGTTCAAAAAGTTCTTCCGCACTTCTCTCTCCCTGCTCCTGTTCTTCAAGACCTTCCAGATATTCTTTCAGATATGCCTCTTCCTCCGCTGTCAGAGGAACTTTTTCTTCTTTTTCTTCGGATACTTCTTCCGGTCCGGCCTGAGATGCTGCTGAGATCTCCTCCGCACCTTCAATGGAAATACCTTTTAATTTTAAATACTGTAATATCTTGATCAGCTGTGACTTATCCAGGTCAAGTTCGCCAAAGCATTTCTTTATCTGTTCCGGTTTCAATACTTTGCCATTCTTCTCTCCAAGTTCACATACTTCTGTAAGTTTCTGCTGAAATTTCTGTATATCCATAGTCAAAATCTCCCTGTCCTGTTTATAACTTAACTATACAACAAAAAACTATGTCTGTAAAACAAAAAAGCACCGTTTTAACCGGTACTTTTTCTGAATGCGGATAACAGGACTTGAACCTGCACGGGAAGCCCACTGGTACCTAAAACCAGCGCGTCTGCCAATTCCGCCATATCCGCATTTTCTCATATTCTCAGAGTGTATCCGAAAAATCATTCTCGCACTCTGCAAAAGCAATAAAATAGCGGAAACCTCACAAAAGATTTCCGCTATTAATGAAGCATCGGGGATTCGAACCCCGGACAACTTGATTAAAAGTCAAGTGCTCTACCGACTGAGCTAATGCTCCATATAAAAGACTGGGCTAGCTGGATTCGAACCAGCGAATGCAGCAGTCAAAGTGCTGTGCCTTACCGCTTGGCGATAGCCCAAAGGCGAAGGGTGGATACAGGGATTCGAACCCTGGGCCTCCAGAGCCACAATCTGGCGCGCTAACCAACTGCGCTATACCCACCACAGCGTGCCTGAAGGGATTCGAACCCCCGACCCACGGCTTAGAAGGCCGTTGCTCTATCCAGCTGAGCTACAGACACATCTCTCTGTACATACAGAGAAGCGGGTGATGGGAATCGAACCCACGTATCTAGCTTGGAAGGCTAGTGTTCTACCATTGAACTACACCCGCATTTCGCTGAAACGGTAATGTTGTTGTTACAGCAGTCGGGGTGACAGGATTCGAACCTGCGGCCTCCTGGTCCCAAACCAGGCGCTCTAGCCAAGCTGAGCCACACCCCGCTGTTTTTCTTTATTTATTTGTGCTTCGTTGTCCGACGCAAGACATATTATATGTTAAGCGACCCCAAATGTCAACACCTTTTTTCAATTTTTTTTGATTTTTTTTGAAAAAGTGATTTTTTATTCCTTGAAAAGTCCCTGAACCCCGCTAAATACAAGGCTTTGCGGGCTTTTCACTTTTTTCAAAAAAATCATTTTTTTGTTCGCAAAAAGGGATTTTTTACTGATTTTTGAGATTTTTTGTAAAAAAATATTTTTTTCGCACAATAAAAAAATCTTAACTTTTTTTATTTTTTCTTCTATTTTTTTACTGTCACGTATCTGCAAAAAGAGGTATTGCTGTTATCCGATCAACAATACCTCAAAAATATACAGTCAGATGAGTCAGGTGGATATTCGCAGCCTCCGCAAGTAACTTACCTGATTCAGTTAAATAATTTTTCAGAGGTATCTGATCTCGACCTGAGGATCTTTTCCCTCTTCTATCTGCATAACTGCATAGCTTGGCCTGCGGCCTCTCTGACGCGGGTAGGTAAGACTGCCGGGATTAATTACCAGAATCCCATCCTGATTCTCGATCAAAGGCATGTGAGTATGACCATACATTGCAATCTTACATCCCTTAGCCTGCGCATTCTCAACAAGTTTATCATAATCCCGGGACACAAAATAGTGATGTCCATGTGTAACCAGTATCTTATGTCCCTCCAGGGTAACTTCTTCATCATAGGGAAGATCTGTAAAAAAGTCATTATTTCCTGCGACAATCGTACATGGGCACTCTGCCAGTGCCTCAATGAAAATCTCTCTGCCTTCCACATCACCACAGTGGATCAGATAATCAAAGGGAGCTTCTCTGAGCACTGTCTCTTCCAGATTCTCATCCTGTCCATGAGTATCGCTGACGATCAGTACCTTCATTTCAGTTCATCCTTTATGGCACGTAATGCTTTTCCCCTGTGGCTGATCTTATTTTTCTCTTTGCCGGAAAGCTCTGCAGAAGTACATCCATATTCCGGCAGGTAGAAGATCGGATCATAGCCGAAGCCGTTCTCTCCCTTCTCCTCATAGCCTATACGGCCTTCCATTGTTCCACGCACTGTTTTTACACTTCCATCCGGAAAAGCCGCTGCAACGGCGCATACGAACCTTGCAGTACGCTTCTCGTCCGGAACTCCGTTCAGTCTCTCTATCAGACTTGCATTTTTGATATGATATGAGGTATCTTCTCCCATGTAACGGGCAGAATAAATGCCCGGCTCTTTATTCAGATAGTCAATCTCCAGACCGGAATCATCTGCCAGAGTGATCTCCCCTGTCAGTTCACAGATTGTCTTCGCCTTAATCACAGCATTTTCCTCAAAAGTAGAACCATTCTCTACAATATCTGCATGGATTCCCGCTTCTTTCATAGAAACAACCTCTACATCCATATCTGCAAGGATCTCGCGGATTTCTCTCATTTTATCCTGATTTCCGGTAGCAAAAATTATTTTTTTCATAATCCTTTGTATCCTCTTTTTATTTTGATTTTTCGCAATTACAGAAGCACTCAGCTACGGTTTTTCTTCGGTGGGCGCGGCCCAAGGAACTGATAGTAATAGGTCTTAAGCATACCATTATAGATCTTACGGTTTTTATCTGCTTTTCGCCCGATATCGTTCTCCGCTTTCTCATAAGATGTGATCAGATACATGGACCACTTGTCAAGCCTTTCATAGCTTTCCCCGATTTCACGATAAAGCTGAGTTAAATTCTCTTTTTCTTCCAGTCGTTCCCCATAAGGAGGGTTTGTGATGATGAATCCATATGGTTTGGGATGGCGGAGATCTTTTACCGCTCTCTGCTGGAAATGGATCAGCTTGTCCACACCTGCCATTTTTGCATTAGCTCTGGCAGCCTTCAACGCCTCAGGATCAATGTCAAAGCCCTGGATATCTGTTTCAATATTAAGATTTATCCTGTCCTGTGCCTCTTCATTTGCATCATACCAGCATTTTCTCGGAACCAGATGCTTCCATTCCTCAGCAAGGAAGGAACGGTTCATGCCGGGTGCAATATCTGCTGCCATCATTGCTGCTTCAATAGGAAAGGTACCGCTTCCGCAGAAAGGATCTACCAGAATCCTATCTTTATTCCATGGTGTAAGCATGATCAGAGCAGATGCCAGTGTTTCTGTGATCGGAGCTTTCACTGTCATTTTACGATATCCTCTTTTATGCAGAGATACGCCTGAGGTATCAATACCGATCGTGGCCACATCTTTCATAAATGCCACGCGGATAGGAAAGCTTGCCCCATCCTCTTCAAACCAGGACACCCCGTATACGCCCTTCAGACGCTCTACAATGGCTTTTTTCATAATGGACTGGATATCAGACGGGCTAAAGAGCTTACTCTTCACAGAATTGGCCTTGGCAACCCAGAATTTCCCATCCTTGGGAATATAATTTTCCCATGGCAGAGCTTTTGTCTTTTCAAAAAGCTCGTCAAAGGTTTCTGCCTTTACTTCTGCTACTTTCAGCAGGATTCTTTCTGTGGAACGCAGAAAGATATTGGCATCTGCGATTCCCTGTGCATCTGCCTCGAATGTTACTTTTCCATCCTCTACTTTGGTAATCTCATAGCCCAGATCAAGGATCTCACGTTTCAGCACAGCTTCCATACCGAAATGACATGGAGCGATCAGTTCAAATTTTTCCATTCTTTATCCTTTCTATATGTAGATGGGACTTCCCTATAATTCTATGCTCTTAACAATATTTCCCTCAAAATCCTTAATTGTAAACACACCGTCCTCAAAGATCGCATATGTAGGCGGGTTTCCTTCTTTTGGAATGGAAACAGAACCCGGGTTGAGAAGTACATAGCCTTCTTTCTGCTCTGCTTTCAGTACATGGGTATGTCCATGGATCAGAATATCTCCTTCCTGGATCGGAGGCAGATTATTTTCATTGTAAATATGCCCATGTGTGGCATAAAAGGTTCTTCCATCCAGGTTCAGAATACAGTAGTCTGCCATAACCGGAAACTGCAGGACCATCTGATCGACCTCAGCTTCACAATTCCCACGTACAGCATAAATTTCTTTCTTCATGTCATTAAGCATGGAAATGACCTGTTTGGGAGCATATTCTCTGGGAAGATCATTTCTCGGGCCATGATAGAGCAGATCGCCCAGCAGTACCAGGCGTTCTGCCTTTTCTTCTTTATAGACATCCAGCATTTTTCTGCAGTAGTATGCAGAACCATGGACATCTGATGCAAACATATATTTCATAGTTTTGTGTCTCCTCTTTTATAGTGTGCCGACAAGTTGATTCTTGAAACAATCTTGCAGGATAAATTTTTTTATTTCAAGGCGGAGGAAGGAGGCGTAGCGGTGGCTACGGCGACCGACGACAACGCGGAAATAAGAAATTTAGACGCAAGATTGTTCGAGAAATCAACTTGTTGGCACAATAGGTATGCCGACAGATTGATTTCTGAAATAACCTGAAGATATACCGGTTCGTATTTTTTCTCTTACACCTTATCATGCTTATGGCGAAATTACAAGATTTCTTCCCCGATATGCTCCAAAACCGCCTATAACAGACCTGGTACAGTACCCAAGCTTTGCAAGCTGCCTTGCAAGCAGAAGGCTTGCCCCGCCCCTGTCGCAGTACAGAACCAGTATTTTTCCTTTTGGAAAGGCTGTATATCCGTCTATTTCTCCATATGGCATGTTTACGGCTCCTTTTACATGACTGTGCATATAGGACTCTTTTTCTCTCAGATCTATGATCAACGTGTCCCTTCGGCCCACATAATAATCCAGCATTTTTGCAGAAATCGTTTCCACCGGAAACATGGCAGACTCCTTTTTGTTATATCATATGATATCAGGGACAGATGTGCCACTGCCTGACAAAAAACAGCCGACACATAAATTGGCTCACAGCAGATCAGGAGGGGCATTTCCCCCTCCTGATCCAATCAATATCTGTCTTCTTCTGAGCTGTAAGACTGGGAAGTTTTATTTTTTGCTTTACTTCTACAATCTGTCTCGTTTTTACTTTTCACACTGTTTTTTGCATTACCAGCATGGTTCATTTCATTACCATAGCTGTTCTTATCTGAAGTTCCTGTGTAATTTCTGCTGTTTTTACTCTCAGATTCATAGTTTTTTGCCATTATTATTTTCCTCCTGATGAGATTTATCTGCCCGGATCTCCTGATACTCTGCAAAATCCGGTTTTTTTCTTCCACACTTCATCGCTGAAAGTGCTTCACATTGACTATTATCCCAAAAACCGGGGGGAATATTCATCAAAATATGTTGCTTTTTTCACCAAGCTATATTATAATCATAGCTGTAAAAAGAATTTACCCTTCAAAAATTTTTTTTACATAAACCCCTTATTTAATTATTTATACTCCCCTTGAAAGCCCCGGCAGCTCCCCTGCCGGGGCTTTCTCTTTGTATTTATCCGGTTGTGAATCACTTGATAACAATTTCAGAAAAACTGCAAAAAACAGCATCGCCGGTCTCATAATCTGCGATGCTGCTCTGTTTTTTATATTCTTCTTTTCCTATTCATTTTCATATGCGCCGGCAAACAGTTTGTTTCTCAACATTTACCAGATTTCAGACTCTACTGCTGCTCTTTCAATAGAAAGACCTTTCATATAGCTGTCCATAAATGCATTGAATCCAGCCACTCCTTCCGGTTTTGGATCCAGTGTGCTGCTTTCCTGATCTGCAAATACTTTGTTATCAAGGAAGCTTTCCAGAGTCTCACCTTCTTCTTTATTTACCAGATAAGAAGCAAGAAGTGCGATTCCCCAGGCTCCGCCCTCACCTGCAGTAGCCATTACAGATACCGGTGCATTGACAGCATCTGCCAGAATCTGCTGTCCTACGCCTTTTGTCTTGAATAATCCTCCATGACCAAGAAGACGGTCTACTTTTACATTTTCTTTCTCAAACAGAAGGTTCAGACCTACTCTCATGGCTCCAAGGCATGTATACAGATTAGTTCTCATAAAGTTTGCAAGGTTAAATTTGCTTTCAGGAGAACGTACAAATAACGGACGTCCTTCTTCAAAGCCTGTCATATGCTCACCTGAGAAATAACAGTAGGACAAAAGTCCGCCACAGTCCGGATCTCCTTCAAGTGCTTTATTATAAAGGGTTCCGAACAGTTTGTTCATATCCACTTCCATACCCATAGCTTCTGCAAACTCTTTAAATACATTTACCCAGGCATTCAGGTCAGAGGTACAGTTGTTGGAATGAGCCATAGCTACCAGATGTCCGGACGGAGTGGTAACCATGTCGATTTCTTTATACGGTCTGGAGAGTTCTTTTTCCAGAACGATCATGGCAAATACAGAAGTTCCTGCGGAAACGTTACCTGTACGAACTGCAACACTGTTTGTAGCAACCATACCTGTTCCTGCATCACCTTCCGGAGGGCACATCGGGATTCCTGCTTTCAGTTTACCTGTCACATCCAGAAGTTTTGCACCTTCTTCTGTAAGAACGCCGGCATCTTCCCCTGCAACAAGAGCTTTCGGCATAATGTCACGAAGTTTCCAAGAGAATCCGTAAGGTGCTACCAGTTCATCGAATTTATCAACCATTTCCTGATTATAATCTGCTTTTGTTGTGTCGATCGGGAACATACCCGCCGCATCACCAATTCCAAGAACTCTCTTACCTGTCAGTTTCCAGTGTACATAAGCCTCCAGAGTTGTGATATAGTCAATATCTTTTACATGTTCTTCACCGTTAAGGATCGCCTGATACAGATGAGCAATACTCCATCTCTGCGGAATGTTGTAGTTGAACAGTTCCATCAGTTTCTCGCTGGCTTCTCCTGTAATGTTGTTTCTCCATGTACGGAATGGTACAAGAAGTTCTCCTTCTTTGTTAAATGGCATATATCCATGCATCATGGCGCTGACGCCAAATGCACCTACGGATTCCAGTTCTATGTCATATTTTGCTTTTACATCCTTTGCCATATCCTGATAGCAGTCCTGGATACCTGTCCAGATATCATCCAGACTGTATGTCCAGACACCGTTTTCATAACGGTTTTCCCATTCATGTGCACCGGATGCGATTGGCTGATTTTTGTCATCTACAAGTACTGCTTTGATTCTGGTAGAACCAAACTCAATACCAAGTGCTGTTTTATTTGCAATTATCGCTGCTTTTGCTTCTGCTGTTCCCATTTTTATGTACCTCCCTGATTTTTTGATGTACTTTTTTTATATATTTTTAGGGCTGCCATCTCAGGCAATCCAATGAATCCTCTGACATATATGCACAATCCATTGTTCCTGTCTGATATGGCAGCCTTTTATGTTACTGTTCACTCCGTTCACAGTAACCCTTTTATATCACTTATGGTAATAATTATTTTCTGAATGCAAGTTCATTCCATCTCAGTTCATTCTTAAAATCACGAATATTTGTATCTTTATCAATGTAAACAGCTTCAATACCCATAGCTGCTGCCCAGTCACCCATCTGCTCTGCTGTCAGGTCATAGGAGAATGCTGTATGGTGGGCTCCGCCTGCAAGGATCCATGCTTCTGCACCTGTCTTAAGATTTGGCTGTGGTGTCCAGAATGCACTTCCTACAGGAAGCTTCGGCATCGGTTTCTCAACCTTCTTGCATTCCACATCGTTGATGATCAGACGGAAACGGTCTCCAAGATCGATCAGGGATGTTGCAATACCCGGGCCTGTCTTGCTTGTGAATACAAGTCTTGCAGGATCTTCTCTGTCACCCATGGAAAGCGGGCATACTTTAATGCCGATCTTACCATCTGCGACAGACGGGCATACCTCAAGCATATGAGACTGAAGGATTCCTTCTTTTCCAGGTACAAAGTTATATGTATAGTCTTCCATCATGGAAGTTCCTTTTGCATCTTTTACACCAGCTGTCATGATCTTCATCAGACGAACCATTGCAGCTGTCTTCCAGTCGCCTTCTGCACCGAATCCATAGCCTTTTTCCATAAGTCTCTGGATTGCAAGTCCGGGAAGCTGTTTAAGAGCACCCAGATCTCCAAAGTGTGTAACGATTGCCTGATAATTTTTCTCTTCCAGAAATTTCTCAAATCCGATCTCAATCTGAGCCTGAACTGCTACATGACGTTTAAATTCTTCCGGATCTCTTCCCTCAAGAAGAATATCATATTTGCTGTAGTATTCATCTACCAGCGCATCTACATCACCTTTAGCTACATCTTTTACATAATCAGCAATCTCATTTACAGGATAAGCATCAACTTCCCATCCGAATTTGATCTGTGCTTCTACTTTATCACCTTCTGTAACAGCTACGTTTCTCATGTTATCTGCTACACGACATACGCGGATATGGCTACTCTCCATGATACCAACTGCTGTACGCATCCAGGAAGCAAGTCTTTCCTGAACATCTTTATCTGCCCAGTGTCCGACAATAACTTTTCTTTCGATTCCCATTCTTGTAACAATATGACCATATTCACGACCGCCATGAGCAGACTGGTTTTCATTCATAAAATCCATATCAATGGTATCATAAGGAATCTCCTCATTAAACTGTGTATGAAGATGGCAAAGCGGTTTTCTGTATTCTTTCAGACCAAGAATCCATGATTTTGCCGGTGAGAAAGTATGCATCCATGTGATAACACCTGCACAGTCCTCATCTGCATTTGCCTCATTAAATGTTTTACGGATCAGTTCGTTTGTGATCAGTGTTGGTTTCCATACTAATTCAAATGGAAGAACACCGCTCTTGTTTAATTCCTCAACAATGATTCTGGAATGCTCAGCAACTTTTCTTAAGCACTCATCTCCGTAAAGATCCTGTGAACCTGTACAAAACCAGAACTTATAGTTTCTTCCTGTTTTCATGATAAAATTCCTCCTGGATTTATTTTTTATTTATTTCATTTGTTTACAATATTTTTTTGCATGATCCCCGTATGATCAGTTCCGGATAAATCAGTCTTTCAACCTTACTTTCTTCTTCAGGAACTCCGTTGATCTTCTCAAGTATAAGCTCTGCTGCCATTTCTCCCAGCTTTTCCTGCGGATGAGCTATCGTTGTGATTCCGCTTCCTCGCTGAGCATACAGTGAATTGTCATAACCGGTAATGGAAATATCATCCGGTATCCTGACTCCCATTTTCTCCAGTTCTTCCATAACCTGAACAGCAATCTGATCATTGTAACAAACGATTCCATCCGGAAGCTGTCCGCTCTGTACCATTTCTTTTGCCATCAGTGCAGGTTTTACTTTCCTGTCCTCTGTATGAAACCAGACAACATCATCAGGATCATAGGCAATCCCTGACTCCTGTAAGGCCTTCACATATCCCTTGTGGCGCTCCAGTCCCTGCATATCGTCTGCCTTAAAGAAACCCTTGATCTTTTTATGTCCCAGTTCCAGCAGATATTTTGTTACAAGATAGCCTCCCTGTGCATCATCCATAAGAATATGAGGTTTATCCCTCATTTCTGAATAGATTCCCTGAATAAACACATACGGAATTTCAAATTTATCCAGATTCTGATAAAGATTTCTGTGTTTACAGATCATCTCACTTTTGCTTGGTTCAATGATCAGTCCATCAATATCTTTCTTCAGAAGTTCCTCCAGACATCTGGCCTCTTTCTGTCTGCTGTTTGCTGTGTTTTTCAGGATAATACTGTAACCGCTTTCTGAAAGGACATTATCCATTCCCTGTATCAGTCTCGGAAAAATATAATCAGAAATATATGTGGTCACTACCGCAATATTCTTTGAATTCTTTATGTGGCGCATATTCTCAGAGCAATAAGTACCTCTTCCGTGAAATGCCTCTACATATCCGTCCTGCTCCAGGATTCCCAGTGCTTTACGAACTGTATGTCTACTCAGGGAATATTTCTGCGAAAGCTCGTTTTCTGAAGGAAGCTTCTCTCCCGGTCGGATAGCTCCTGACATAATATCACTTCTGAGCTGTTCCATCAGTGAGAAATATTTCGGCTTTCCATTATCTGTCATGTCTTCTTCCCTCCTGTATTTAGGATACAACTTGTACGCACGTACGAACAAGTTGTTTTTTATGCATAAATTATACAAAATATCGGGAGATTTTTCATTAGTTTTTTCCAAAACACCTCGAGAGATAGTGATGTGTGAACAGTAACAGTTCATCCTTTACGAAAATTACCAATATCCGATTGATTTCAACATCACTTCGGCTCAGCTTTTTCTATACCATAACATTCATGGCAAATCCCATGTACCGCCATACGTATTTCTTTATCCAGACGTGAATTACAGGTGATCAGAGTCACCATTCTCTCCCTTTCATCAGGCTCTACTCCTGTGTCATACATGGAATTATTTTTCAATATAGATAATTGTCTCCTGTATGCAGGACTGGATAACTTGTATCCATATTCAAATGCCGGGCTTTTGGAAGATGCCTGTTCCACAGAAAAAATTTTGTACAGAAACTTTCTTTTTGGTGTTGTGATCTCAATTTCAGGACATTTTTTCAGAAATTCAGGCTGTTCATAACGGTTCAGATTTGCAAACATCATATTACCTTCTATATTATGCCCGTAAAGAATACTGTGGGAATCTGTAAAATTCTTTTTTATGTCATGTTCCAGAAAAATACATCCAAACAGATCTTCCTCTCCTCTGAAATTATGTTTCAGGTAATATTCATCATCTGCCGCCTGAACTACAGGATAAGAAATATCGGCTCCCGGGACAGTAATCCAGGCAACTGTCTGAGAGTTGATCTTTCTTAAATTTTCCCAGGAAATCCCGAAGGATTCCCTGATTTCATCTGTACAGTTTTTGTTTTTTGATTCAGAAGATCTTCTCTGTTTTTTCCTGCGTTTTTTTTCACTGTTTTTTGTACTGCTGTCTTCATCAGTTTTTTTGCCATCTGCCAATAATCCGGCACCTTCTCTGTTCTTCACCCCTGCCATTTGGGAAAGCTCTGCATATTCCTGCCTTGCTGCAAGATTCTGTTCATAACTTTTTATATAGAAACCGGCACAATATATAAGAAGCCCAATTGCTGCTATGATCATACTTACTGCAAATGTTCTGAGTTTTTTCATTTCCGCGGCATACCCTTTATATTTCTTTTCCCGGAAACAGTTCTTCTGTAGATCACCACACCTCCTGTCAGCAGTCCCATTCCGATAAGGCCAAGAACAGCCATCATTTTAAACGGTCTGACATCTCCTGTTTTAGAACTTCCTGCCATGGAACCACCCTGATAGCTTCCGTATCCACCCGAATTTGCGTAACTGCTGCCTCCGCTTCCGGAAGTCGTGCCTCCATTATTTCCACCATTGTAAGATGCTAACGGTGCTTTCGTCGGTACAGGAGTCATTTTCGGGCAGGTTCCCGGTACAGATGGTGTTGGTGTGGCTTTTGGCTGCTCCGTCGGTTTCGGTACTTCTGTAGGTTTTGGTGTCTCTGTCGGCTTTGGTGTTTCTGTTGGTTTCGGTGTTGCAGACGGTGTTGGTGTGGCAGTCGGTTCTGCTTTTGCTTTCACATATGCCTCCTGCTGTGCAGTAATTTCCGGTGAAATATCACCTCTTGCTTTCGCTGTGTTTACAATTTTTTCAGGCTCTGTGCTTTCTGTTTTAAATACCATTTCATAGCAGACTTCAATTTTATCCATATCTGACAACGATGCTCCTGTCTGAATTACAAATCCTGTATCATCTGCCTCTATTTTGGCATCTTTCAGTTCTATACCGTTTTTCTTCACAAAAATGCTGTCTTTTACAATGGAAGCCCCTTGGGTTTCCAGTTTATCTTCGATAACAATATTCTGATCTGTGACATCCTCACGCAGTTGTCTTACTGTCAGTTTATAGTATCCTTTCTCACCGGACGCATACTCTTTCTTATCTGATTCCTTCACAATTTCCAGAATCGGACTGTGTACCTCTGTCTCTGTTTCCCCGGTTGCAGGTATCTTTTCACTGCTGTCTGCAACTGCAGTATTGTGCACTTTCTGTCCTGCCAGGGCTGCATCAATCACCGCTGCCTGATATTCCACGATCATACTTTTCTGTTCCTGACAGTCCAGAGGATTATACATTACCTGCTCAAAAAGACCGCCTTTATCATTATCGCAGATACTATATCTGCTGTCCCTGACCAGTGTCCTGCCTGTTGACATCAGGAAAGTATTATCATCATTGATCTGTACATCAGCATCTGCCACATTTCCTTTCTCATCCATCAGAATCACCGAATCCTTCAGAAGACGTACTCCCTGAGTATCGATCACATCCTGCAGAGTAACATTACGCGCCACACATCCGGTCTGCTCCTGTGTCAGGACAATGCGGTATGTAATAATATCACCATATTTGTAAAATGGTTTGTCCGTCGTCTTCTCTACTTTAAGAACAGGTGAGTTCACCCAGATTTTTGAGGAGTCCTTTACTTTCTGTGCATTATCTGCATACGCCTGTGCTGTATTTACAATCTCCATCCCATTTACGCTTTCCTGCGCAGTACAGCGGAAATTAACAGTCACAGGTGTCTGATACGGAAGATCTGAAATCGTCACGATCCATCCGGTTCCCTGACGTGTAACCTGACAGCTGACCGGTTTTTCCACTGTTTCTTTATAATTTTCCGGATTCAGCTGATTTCCTGCATCATCAGTTCCTGCCACCGGATTCTGAATAACAGCCGGAACACCGCTTACAGTAACAGCATCTTCAGCTCCGTCCAGAGCCAGCCCTTCAGGAAGGGAAAGATCACTGATCACAAGATTTCTTGCGATAGATCCCTTCTGAAGATTATTAACCGTAACCTGATAATTCACCTGTTCTCCTACCCGAAATTCATTTTCCGCACGTCCGTCCCCGGCTGCCAGATATGGATTCTGAAAACTTTTCTCAATAGAAAGAACTGCTGTATTTACATACACTTCTGCGTCATCCTGTGAAACAGGGGCATTCTGCGCCTGCACATTGGCAACATTAATGCTTTCCATTCCATTTGCCGCTTCCGTAACTGTGCAAAGGAAAGAAAGCATAACCGGAGTATTTGCCGGAAGATCTGAAATGTTCAGTCTCCATCCGCTTCCCTCCTGAAGAAATTCATAATTCACTGGTTTCTCTGATGTCTCATTATAAAATTCCGGATTGAGCTGGTTCAAAACATCTTTGGTCCCTGCTGTCAGCTGCGTAATATTCTGTGGGATTCCGCTTACCGATACATCCTCTGCCGATGAAAGTGCAAGTCCTGCCGGCATACCGGTATCCCAGACAGTTACGTTCCGGGCCACTGTACCTGCTTTTTTATTCTCCACCACCACATTGTACTGTACCTGTTCTCCGACCTGCCATTCATAATGATCTGCAGATTTCTCAATCCAGAATTCTCCTGAATTTACATATACTTCTGCATCATCAGATCTCTCATCTGTATTAGCAGCTTTTACAGTTGCTGCATTTACGCTTTCGTGTCCATTTGCCTCTTCCTGTGCGATACAATGGAAAATAATCGTTACAGGCTGACTGTATGGCACATAAGAACAATAAAAGGAAAATCCGTTCTCATCTGCATTCAACTGAGAATCCACAGGTCTCGCTTCATATGCCTGTCCTGTTTTCTTATCCGGTACGGGATAGTTTACCTGTTGCTGAACTCCCAGTACTTCCATGCTCTGTGCACCACCTGCCAGAACCAGTCCCTGCGGCAGACCAATATCAGTAATAGTTACATCTTTTGCAATTGTTCCTGCCGTTACATTATTCACCACGATCCGGTAAGCTACCTGCTCTCCTGCCTGCCATTCATATTTGTCTGCTGTTTTATCAATTTCAAGCTGTGGACTGTTCGGCCATACTTCTGCCATATCCTTTCTGGATTCCTGTTCTCCTGTCTCAGGATTGATCAGATTATCCGCTGTTGCAGTCACAATATTTTCCCATTCCTGTCCATTGGAATCCGCAGATGCCTGACATTTAAAACGGATTGTGATCGTCTCCCCATACTTCAGGGACGGACACTCTGCTTTCCATCCATTTTCTCCCTGTCCGGTAAGCGTACAGTTCTCGCCTCCCTGACTTGTCTCTACAGCATACTGCCCTTCCAGAAACTGCAGACATGATGGAAGCTCGTCTGTAATAACAACATTTACTGCTTTTACATCCTGTTTTGTCTGAGAAACCAGAACCTCATAATCTATGATATCTCCCGTTTTCCATTCATACTGAGAAGTATTTTTCTTTACTTCCAGTTCCGGTGGAATCACACCCTTTACCCACACTGTTTCCGTATCCATTGTATCTCCGCTTCCGTTTGTACGTTCATAACTCATGGATGCATGGTTTGGTACAAGAATACTGTATCCATCCTCTGCAAGGTATTTTGAAATGTTAATTTCTGATTCCGGTCTCTGGCGTACTTTTAAAGTAAATGTGTAAGTCTGATTATCTGTAAATGCTTCATCCTGAAGGCTCTCTGCTTTGGCCCTGCAGGTCACTTTCTGTCCTTCAACAGCAACATCAAACCAGTCTGTCACTGTCTGCCCTGCATCATTCACAATACTGACTTTTGATGCATCCTCTATAGTAAGACAATCCTCAAGTATATCCTGTACCACAAAGGATTTCAGTCTATTGGGTGTCACCTCTGCCCGGATCATATACTGAAATTCCTGTCCCTGACGAATGCCAAAAGGTTTTTCTTTTGATGCAGCAGCTGCCTGTTCCCATGTACAGTTTGCCTCTCCCACACGTTTCTCAGGTGCTTTTTTCATCTCAACATCGCCGAAACAATAGGATGTAAAATCAAAATATGCATATGCTTTACAGTATTTCTGTCCTTTAAAGTTCGGACAATAACTGTTGCCTGATGGATCCAGATATTTATTTCTTGTAATCTCTGCCCATCTTTCCTGAGAACCGGCTTTTGCAATGGCATCTTCACGACTTTTATCCCATTTATCCAGTCTGAACTGATGACAGAATTCTACCGTAAAATTATCTGTATTATAAAAAAGATTCAGCCATCCTCTCGGATCATCCGGCTCAACGGAACCAAGGGGTGAGCTTACAGAATTTCCATCTACCGTCAGATAATCATTGTTTTTCAGAACATATGCATTATCCAGACTGCTGTCTGACGGAATACGGACTCCCTGTCCCGCATCAATATCACGTATGGTTCCATGGCCACTGATCGGCAGTGTTTCTTCTGTTCCATGCTTCAGAAACTGAAACTTAACCTTTGCGTATCCTACAGAATAAATAAATACACCGATACTGTTTTTGGAAAAGCCAACCATTGGATAAGCTTCATTATCTTTCCATGCAAACGTAGCTCCGCCTTTATTCTGAACAATCGATTCTGCAGTGCGCAGATCATAACGGGGTTCTGCATTCTCTACTCCCACAAGAATGAGTCTGACATCAACAATATTTCCATTTCCATCTTTTCCTACATTGTTATAACGCATCCCTGCGCTTCCGGCTTTATAGTCCGCTCCTACACGAACGCACTCTGTGTCACGTTCGCTTTTTCCATTGTCTGAAAAAGCTTCCCTGTCCAGATTATCACACCCAAAAGATTCATATGTGGTAATTCCGGGCTGAAACTTCATGTTAAAGCGATAACCATACTCTACCACCTTGTCACTGTCCCATGTTTCTACAGTTAACGGTGCCGCCTGAGTTACGCAGACAGGCACAAGCCCCAGAATTGCCTGCAGAATAAAAAGCATTGCAAGCAGCAAAGCTCCAAGGCGTTCTTTCAGTTTGAAATTGTGTTTCATTTTCCGTCTCCTTTCCGAACAAAAAATATAAAAATGAATGTGGGATTTTTCCCTGCACCTGGCAGGATTAAAGAATAGAAATAAGTTGAGATTGTATGATTATAAATATTCAAGGGGAATTAATATCGTGAAACAAGAACGTTTACACTTAAGATTTTTAAGATTCTGCGCAGGGTTTCTTTTCTGAAACCCTGCACAGATTTTCATTGATCATTTCTTTTCTTCAGCCATGAAAGAAAATAAAGAATAATTGCAAGAATAATAAAAAACGGAATCGCAACTCCGATTATCAGTATCAGTAAAACAATTATAACAGCCGCCGCTGCAATAACAACAGCCCTGCCATGCCAGGTAGAAAGATCGATTACTTTTTTCCATCTTTTCTCCTGCTGATGAGGAAGCTCTGTCTCATTGCCATAACTGCTTCCATAAGAAGAATACTCTCCGTAATCTTCCTGTGTACTTCCATCATCTGTATCGATCAGAGTTTTTGCTATCAGATGCGGGTCTCCCAGTTCCTGCAGTACTTCCTGCTCTGAACGTCCGCCACGTACCTGAGACTGTATATAATCTTCATAATACCTGATATGTGCTGCTGCTTTGCCCTCCTGCATCTGACCGGCAAGCTGGCTTCTCAGGATTTCCAAAAATTCTTTTCTGTTCATCTTCTACACTCCATTTTGCCAGAAATACATGTCAAAACTCTACTGCTCGCTCCGTTATCAGTAACGTTCGTACTCTTATTTTACCATATATACCGCAGGTAGCAACTAATATAATCATAAACTTTTTATGAAATTCTTATAAACTCAGTTACTGTTCACTCCGTTCTCAGTAACTGAGCCAAAATTCATTCCGGAAATTTTTGCATACATCTCCGGTCTGCGGTCTCTGAAAAGTCCCCAGTTCAGTCTATCTGCCTTTAATGCATCCAGGTCAAAAGTGCTTACAAGCACCCCCTCTTCCCCTCTGGGCAGTTCTGCACAGAGAGCACCTGTGTTGTCTGTGATAAAAGAAGAGCCGTAAAAATTAAGAGCAGATTTCTGCATTCCGTTTTCCGGACATGGCTCTACTGTTTCCTCACCGATTCTGTTGGCAGCGATCACAGGGATCAGGTTGGAGGCAGCGTGTCCCTGCATACATCTTCTCCAGTGTTCCATGCTGTCGCATTCCAGGATGGGTTCACTTCCGATGGCAGTGGGATAAAAGAGAAGCTCTGCTCCCTGCAGTGCCATACATCTTGCCGTTTCCGGGAACCACTGATCCCAGCAGATTCCAACTCCAATGGTTCCAAATCTGGTATCAAAAACCTTAAAGCCGGTATCTCCCGGTGTGAAATAGAATTTTTCCTGATAATAATGGTCATCCGGAATATGTGTTTTCCGGTAAACGCCGAGATTCTTCCCATCTGCATCCAGAACCGCAACGCTGTTATAGGTATTATTGACCTCTTTTTCATAAAAGCTGACCGGGATCACAATCCCCAGCTCTGCCGCTACCCTGCTGAAATGACGCACTGCAGGGTTTTCCTCTGCAGTCTGCGCATATTCATAATACTCATATCTGCGCTCCTGGCAGAAATAGGGCCGTTCAAAAAGCTCCGGAAGAAGAACAATCTCAGCTCCCTTTGCTGCTGCCTGACGCACCAGTTCCTCTGCATGGGCAATATTTTTCTCCACACTTTTACTGCATTTCATCTGAACTGCTGCCACTGTTACATTTCTCATCCTGTCTGTTCCTCCTGCTCCTGTTTACATAAGTAAGTTTTTTCATAACTTTCAGGTAATAACCCTCAAACACATGACTCTCAAAGTTTTCTGCATCAGGGTCAGATATTTTTTCCGGGAATCTGCTGGGTAATACAGTGAATATTTCCACCGCCGACAATGATGGCTCTGGCATCAATGGGATAAATCCTTCTTTCAGGAAAACACTTCTGCAGAATCTCCACTGCCCTTTTGTCATTTTCATCCCCAAATTGTGGAAGGATGATCCCTCCATTGGAAATATAGAAATTCACGTAACTGGCAGCCATCCGTTCTCCTGCTTCCCGTTCGTCTTCTCCCTCTTCAAACACAAAGCCATCCACATCTTCCTGGGTAAGGCAGACCGGTTTCTGAGGAATCGGAAGCTTATGAATCTTAAATTTTCTGCCTTTTGCATCTGTTTCCTGTTCCAGCACCTTCAGATCAGCCAGAGACATGGCATACTGCGGATCTGTCTCATCCTCTGTCCATGCAAGCACAACCTCTCCGGGCCTTACAAAAGCGCACACGTTATCCACATGCTCATTGGTTTCATCCTGATAGATTCCACATGGAAGCCAGATAATCTTGTGGACACCGAGCCAGTACTTCAACTGTTCCTCTATCTGTTCCCTGCTCATCTGAGGATTGCGTCCCTGACTCAGAAGACAGGCCTCTGTAACGATCAGAGTCCCCTCTCCGTCAGAATGGATGGAACCGCCCTCAAGCACAAAAGGTCTGGCATCCAGACATGGACAACCAAGAGTCCTGCAGATAAAGGCAGCCACCCTGTCGTCCTTCTCCCAGTTCCGGTAAAGTCCATCAAAGTCTCCTCCCCAGGCATTAAACTGCCAGTCAACTCCACAGACCGCCCCTTTCTCATCCAGAACCATGGTTGCTCCCACATCTCTGGCCCAGGCGTCATCTGTCTCGCATTCCAGCAAAGTCACACCGGAAACATTCCCCAGCTGATTCTTTGCATTCTCCATCTGAGCTTTGGAAACCAGCATATACACCTTTTCGCTCTCTCCAATAGCCTCTGCAACTTTCACAAATGCTTTCTGTGCTTCCCTTGCCCCATAATTCCAGGAACCGGGACGTTCCGGCCAGATCATCACACATCCCTCATGAGGCTCAAATTCTCCGGGCATACGATATTTTGTTCTGTTCTTCTCTGTAACTTCCATGTCTGTCTCCTTTTCTTTGATAGCCCGGCAGATATCAGGAAAGCCGGCTCTTAAAGTCTTCGTATCCGAAATGTCTGATAACCTCACACTCTCCGTCCTCATGCATAACCGCAATATCCGGCAGCGGCATACCGTTAAATGTATTATTCTTCACCATAGAATAAATCGCCATATCCATAAAATACAGCTTGTCCCCGATCCGGATCTCTCTGTCAAAGGAATAATCTCCGATTACATCTCCTGCCAGGCAGGTGCAGGAAGATAAGCGGTAGGTATATGCCTTCTCCCCTGCTTCCCCGCTGTCCTTAAGAGGCGGACGATAGGGCATCTCCAGCACATCCGGCATATGGCAGGCTGCAGAAGCATCCAAAATCAGCGTTCTGATCTCATTTTCCACAATGTCCATAACCTCTGTCACCAGATATCCGGCATTCAGGGCAACAGCCTCCCCGGGCTCCAGATAAATATCCAAATCATAGGTTTCCTTCATATGCTGAATACATTTTTCCAGGAGCTTTACATCATAATCCTCTCTGGTAATGTGATGTCCGCCGCCCATATTCAACCAGGAAACCTCAGACAGAAATTCTCCAAACTTCTCCTCTACTGCCTGCAATGTTTTCTCCAGGTCATCCGCATTCTGTTCGCAGAGCGTATGGAAATGCAGTCCGTCGATCCATTTCAGACATTCCCCGTCAAAGTTCTCTCTGGTAACCCCCAGCCTGGAACCCGGCGCACAGGGATCATAGATTGCATGATCCCCCTGAGTGGAGCATTCCGGATTAATACGGAGTCCCAGACTGGCTCTGGTACACACATCTTTAAATTTCTTCAGCTGTGCTGTGGAATTAAAGATAATATGGTCACAGATACGATCCAGTTCCTCTATATCTTCTGTACGGTAAGCAGGGGAAAAAACATGATTCTCTTTCCCCATCTCTTCATATCCAAGCCTTGCCTCAAACAGACCGCTGGCAGTGGTACCTGCCAGATATTTTCCGATCATGGGATACAGAGCAAAGCCGGAAAACGCTTTCTGCGCCAGAAGGATCTTACACCCGGTATCCTCCTGGACTTTTTTCAAAATCTCCAGATTCTCCCGCATCTTCTTCTCATCGATCACATAGCAGGGAGTTTGCAGTTGATCAATCTTCATTGGCTTTCCAGACCTTTACCAGTTCAGGATCTTCGCAGACTTTCCATGGAAGTCCCCATTTGTTCAGTGCTTCCATATATGGATCCGGATCAAATTCTTCCACATTAAATACACCCGGCTTCTTCCACTGTCCGGTCACTACCATCATGGAACCAATCATAGCCGGAACACCTGTTGTATAGGAGATTGCCTGGGATTCCACCTCTTTATAACATTCCTGATGATCACATACATTATAAATATAAATACTTTTCTCTTTTCCGTCCTTAACACCTGTGAAAATACAGCCGATATTTGTTTTACCCACTGTTCTCGGACCCAGAGATGCAGGATCCGGCAGAAGAGCTTTCAAAAACTGGATCGGCACGATCTCCTGTCCATTAAATTCCACAGGTGCGGTGGAAAGCATTCCTACATTTTCCAGACATTTCATATGTGTCAGATAGCTCTGTCCGAATGTCATAAAGAAACGGATCCTCTGTACTCCCGGAATATTTTTTGCCAGTGATTCAATCTCTTCATGATGAAGAAGATACATATCCTTCTTTCCTACCTCAGGGAAATCGTAGACAGATTTAAATTCCATAGGCTCTGTTTCTACCCAATGTCCGTCTTCCCAGTAGGAACCATTTGCGGAAACCTCTCGAAGATTGATCTCCGGGTTAAAGTTTGTGGCAAAAGGATATCCATGATCACCGCCGTTACAGTCCAGAATATCAATGGTATGGATTTCATCAAAATAATGCTTCAAGGCATAGGCACTGAATACACTGGTAACACCCGGATCAAAACCGGTTCCCAGAAGAGCAGTCAGTCCTGCTTCCTTAAATTTCTCATCATAAGCCCACTGCCAGGAATAATCGAAATATGCAGTAAAGCCTTTTTCTTTACATCTCTTTTCATAGATTGCACGCCATGTGGGATCTTCTGTATCCTCTGCTTCATAATTGGCAGTATCAATATAATCCGCACCGGCTTCCAGACATGCATCCATGATGGTAAGATCCTGATATGGAAGTGCCACATTCAGGACAGCATCCGGCTTATAGGCTCTGATCAATTCTGCGACCTCTGCTGCATTATCCGCATCTACCTTTGCTGTCTCAATTTTTGTCTTCGTTGTACTTTCAATCTTCTCTTTGAGTGCATCGCATTTTTCCTTTGTCCTGCTTGCGATCATAATCTCTGTAAAAACATCGCTGTTCTGACAGCATTTGCGAATTGCCACTGAAGCTACCCCACCACATCCGATTACCAATAATCTGCTCATAAACTGTTTTCCTCCTCTTCCAGTAAATCTTCTACATATTTTGGAAGCATAAATGCTCCTCTGTGAAGGTTTGTTGTATAATACCATGTTTCTATATTAAGATTATCAAACCTCTCCGGCCTGAAATCTTCCAGTGGATGATATTTCTTTGATGCAAATCCAAAAAGCCAGTATCCCGAGGGACAGGTAGGGATATGTGCCTGATAAACCCTGCTCACCGGAAATGACCGGAAAACCTTTCTGTGCATCTTTCTGCATTCCACCTCATCCTCATCATAAAAAGGACTTCCATGCTGATAAACCATGATTCCGTCATCTCTGAGAGCCTTATAACAGCTTCCGTAGAATTCCTTTGTAAAAAGTCCCTCTGTATGTCCCAGCGGATCTGTGGAATCATTGATGATCAGGTCATATCTGGCCTTTTTATTCCGCAGGAACCGAAGGCCGTCTTCATAATAAATGTTGACTCTCTCATCCTTCAGTCCCTGGGCAATATCCGGAAACATCTCCGCACATACATCCACAAACATTTTATCGGATTCCACCACATCAATGCTCTCAATCTGTGGATAATGGATCAGTTCTCTGGCAACTCCACCGTCACCGCCGCCGATGATCAGAACATTTTTTACATTGGGATGTACTGTCATTGGCACATGCGTGACCATTTCATCATAAATAAATTCATCCTTGTCAGAAAATACGATCTCACCGTCCAGAGCCACAAATCTTCCAAATTCTTCAGACTCAAACACATCGATTCTCTGAAATTCACTTTCCCCTGAAAATAACTGTCGGTTAATCCGGACAGAAAGCTTTACATTTCCTGTATGGAACTCGGAATACCATAATTCCATGATCAGATACCCCCTTTCAGGACCTGAAGATTTTCTACCTTCGGATCCTCCATTCCCTGCATGGAACAGCCTTTGTCTCTTGCATAAAGAATGTATTCTACAATTTCCTGTGTCACCATTTCTCCAGGAGCAAGAATCGGGATTCCCGGAGGATAACACATAACAAATTCACCGCTGATCCTGCCTGCCGCCTGTTCCATGGGCAGAGATTCTTTCTCCGCATAAAATGCCTGCTGTGGAGACGCCACCACTGCAGGTGCGATATATTCCCCGGAAAGCATACCTGTGCTGTCCTTCTTATACAGACGTTCAATATCAGCCAGTGCCCCTACCAGTCTCTCAATATCCTGAAGCCTGTCTCCGATGGAAATGTAAGCCAGAATATTACAGATATCTCCAAACTCAATCTGAATATCATATTCATCTCTGAGAAGATCATAAACTTCAATACCTGCCAGCCCATTTCCCAGTGTATAAATGGAGAGTTTTGTAACATCAAAATCAAAAACACTGGTTCCATTGATCAGATCCATACCATATGCATAATAACCGCCGATCTCATTGATCTCCTCTCTGGCATACTGCGCCATCCCTGCAACCTTTTCAAAGGATTCCTCTCCCCTGAGTGCCAGATTTCTTCTGGAGATATCCAGACTGGACAACAGAAGATAAGAAGCGCTTGTGGTCTGAGTCAGATTGATGATCTGGCGCACTTTCTCTGCATTCATACTCTTATTCAAAAGCAGCAGCGAACTCTGTGTCAGACTTCCGCCGGATTTGTGCATGGAAACTGCCGCCATGTCAGCACCTGCCGCCATTCCGGATACAGGAAGGTTTCTGCCGAAATAAAGATGGGTTCCATGAGCCTCATCTGCCAGCACCTTCATTCCTCTTGCATGAGCCTTCTTTACGATAGTCCGCAGATCCGAACAGATTCCATAATAGGTAGGGTTATTTACAAGAACTGCCACCGCATCCGGATTCTCATCCATAGCCTTCTCCACCTGACTGACTTCCATGCCAAGGGAAATGCCCAGCTGCGCATTCACCTCCGGGTTTACATAAACCGGAATTGCACCGCACAGTACCAGGGCATTGATGGCACTTTTATGTACATTTCGCGGCAGAATGATCTTATCCCCTGCCTTGCAGACAGACAGGATCATGCTCTGCACTGCAGATGTGGTTCCTCCTACCATAAGGAATGCATGCGCTGCGCCAAAAGCATCTGCTGCAAGCTCCTCCGCTTCTCTGATCACCGAAACCGGGTGGCAGAGATTGTCCAGCGGCTTCATAGAATTAACATCCAGCCCCACACATTTCTCTCCCAGCAACTGTGCAAGCTCCGGATTTCCTCTTCCTCTTTTATGTCCCGGCACATCAAAGGGAACGACTCTCTTCTTTCGGAAACGTTCCAGTGCTTCATATATGGGCGCATGCTGTTGTCTTTCATAATCCATTTGACATGTTCCTCTTTTCCTGTCGTCATGTACCGGCAAATACAGTTCTATCATTCAGCAATTGTATACTGCCTCAAACCGGCACAATGATTCAATTATTTCTCTATATATTCAAGTCGAACGCATGTGAGACACATCCTCGCAAAGCGTTTATCTCCAACCATATCCTTTATATTTGCTATATCTGCACAAAAAAAGAAGCAGATAAGTTCATTCACCATCTGCTTCTCTCATGATCTATAGAATTTCTCAGGCTCTGTCTCTTTATATACTGACCGGATTTCCCGTATAAATCCGTCTGTATCCTGTGCCTGTTCCCGTATTCTGAAATATTCATGACTGCTGTCGTCTTCAATCGCTGGCAAATATATGCTATGCTCTTATTGACCGTTTCACAAGATGATGTGTGCTTACGCACTGATTATTATAAAGTAATCAACTTATAAAATTTGAGCTCCTAACTCAATCAATAATGTGGTGTCTCCCACCCGGCAACTGCCCCGCCTGTCCGTATGGCTTAACATTCAGAAACTGTCTCTGAATGTGAGCAAATATTTGCATGAAAACGATAATGTCTTTTCATACTAAAGATGAGAATAACATATCTTCTGAACTGTTGTCAATTCCATTTTCCATATTTTGCACTAGAGCGTGTCTGAAAAAGGCTTTCTGCAAGATGTGCGTCACAATTTGTGGGATATTTTGCCCGGATGAGGGCGCCGTAGCGGGCTACGGCAACTGAATTCGGGTGAAATATCCCGCAAAGTGGGGGCGTGCAGATTGCGGGAATGATTTTTCAGACACGCTCTAGCTTTACCCGCTTTTTATATTTTCTTCATTTATCAGGGAAAACTGTGTTTATTTTTTAACAATTTCTTTCCTTGAGAAAACGTATTTTCTTTCATGACCAGGGATTACGATTCTCTTCTCTTATCAATTTGCACAACTTTTATCCAGTTTACTCACATTTTTTGACGTTTCAACAAAATTTTCTTGACATTTTTTTCTCAAAATGATATATTGTATTCATCAATTGAAAGAACCTTCGAGTACTGACGGAAAGAGTGGAGTGCAAACCACGTGGAGTCGGAGGTTTGTGGGAGCCGACCGTCTGGGCAGTATTTGAAATATTCAGATACTGGCCTTTTTTTATAACTTTCAGGGCAGAAATCAGGAATACCAGGCAGACCGGCCAATACTTCTTTCAATTAATAATTGTTGCTGATCGCGGAGTGAACAGCAACAGAAGTTTTTCATGTTATGCGGAAACGAAAGGAGAAAAACAATTATGGGATTCAAATCAGACATTGAAATTGCACAGGAATGCGAGATGCTTCCAATTACTCAGATCGCAGAGAAAGCAGGTATTGACGACAAATATCTGGAGCAGTACGGAAAATACAAAGCAAAGATCGACTACAATCTCTTAAGAGAGACAGATAAACCCGATGGAAAGCTGATCCTCATGACAGCTATCAACCCGACTCCAGCCGGAGAAGGAAAAACTACTACTACTGTAGGTCTTGCAGATGCTATGCAGAAACTTGGCAAGAACGTTATGGTAGCCCTTCGTGAGCCATCCTTAGGACCGGTATTCGGAGTAAAAGGTGGTGCAGCAGGTGGTGGATATGCACAGGTTGTTCCTATGGAAGATATCAACCTTCACTTCACAGGTGACTTCCATGCAATTGGTGCAGCAAACAACTTACTTGCAGCTATGATCGATAACCATATTTTCCAGGGCAACGCATTAAACATTGACCCACGTAAGATCACATGGAAAAGATGCGTAGATATGAACGACCGTCAGCTTCGTAACGTAGTAGACGGCCTTGGCGGAAGAACAAACGGTATGCCTCGTGAAGACGGATACGACATCACCGTTGCATCTGAGATCATGGCAGTTCTCTGTCTTGCAAGTGACATCAAAGACCTGAAAGAAAGATTATCCAAGATCATCATCGGATATACATATGGTAAAGTTTCTGAGCAGAAACCTGTAACAGCCGGTGACCTTCATGCAGAAGGTGCTATGACAGCTCTGTTAAAAGATGCCCTGAAACCAAACCTTGTACAGACTCTGGAACACGTTCCTGCAATCGTACACGGCGGACCATTCGCAAACATCGCTCACGGATGTAACTCCGTAACAGCTACAAAGATGGCTCTGAAACTTGCTGATTATGCGATCACAGAGGCTGGTTTCGGTGCTGACCTTGGTGCTGAGAAATTCCTCGACATCAAATGCCGTATGGCAGGCTTAAAACCAAGTGCAGTTGTTATCGTAGCTACAGTACGTGCTCTGAAATACAACGGCGGTGTTGCAAAAGCTGATCTCAACAACGAAAACCTGGAAGCACTTGAGAAAGGTCTTCCAAACCTGCTCAAACATGTATCCAACATCAAGAATGTATACAAACTGCCATGCGTAGTTGCTATCAATGCATTCCCTACAGATACAAAAGCAGAGCTTGATCTTGTAGAAGCAAAATGTAAAGAACTGGGCGTTAACGTTGCTCTTTCTGAAGTATGGGCAAAAGGCGGCGAAGGCGGAATCAAACTTGCAGAAGAAGTTATCCGTCTTGTTGAAGAACCAAACGACTTCTCCTATGCATATGAACTGGAAGGTTCTATCGAAGACAAACTGAACCAGATTGTTCAGAAAGTTTACGGTGGCAAGAGAGTTGTCCTGACAGCTAATGCTCAGAAACAGGCGAAACAGTTAGAAGCTCTTGGCTTTGGCAACTGCCCGATCTGTGTAGCTAAGACACAGTACAGCTTAACAGATGACCAGACTAAACTGGGTGCTCCTACTGACTTCGAAGTTACAGTACGTAACCTGAAGATTTCCGCTGGTGCAGGATTCATCGTAGCTCTTACAGGCGAGATCATGACAATGCCAGGTCTTCCTAAAGTTCCGGCTGCTGAGAGAATCGACGTAGACGAGACAGGTAAGATCACAGGTCTGTTCTAATCCAGTTGAAATCAATCGAATAATTCAAAAATATAAAAATCATATTTATATATGATATGTGTCCAGACGATTTTACAGGCGGGAAGATTTTCCCGCCTGTTTTTTTCTTTATTTTTTTATAAGATAATCTTTTCCGGAAATACCAGGTTCCGTCATATGGATCGGATCCAGAATGCGATTAAGTTCATCCTCGTCCATAAGCTTTTCTTTCAGAATCAGACTTCTTACAGATTCGCCTGTCTTAATTGCCTTTTTTGCAATATCCGCAGCCTTCTGATATCCAAGATGGGGGCTGATTGCAGTGATAATACCTACACTGTTTTCTACCAGATAACGGCATCTTTCTTCATTTGCCGTAATTCCTACAATACAATTATCCACCAATGTCTGGACTGCATAGCCAAGAGTATCGATAGACTGGAACATGCAATAGAAAATAATCGGCTCAAACGCATTTAATTCCAGCTGACCAGCCTCTGCAGCCATGGTAATGGTAACATCATTACCAATAATATTAAAAGCAACCTGATTCACTACTTCAGGAATAACCGGATTAACTTTACCTGGCATAATAGAGGAACCATTCTGTTTTGCCGGAAGATTAATCTCCCCAAAACCAGTACGTGGACCGGAGGACATCAGACGGAGATCATTTGACATTTTGGAAAGAGTTACCGCACATGCTTTCACAGCACCGGAAACGGCTACAAATGGATCCAGATTCTGAGTGGAATCAATCAGATCAAAAGCCTGTATAAAGTCCATTCCCGATATTTCAGTGAGATTTGGAACAATTCTTCTCAGATAGCCCTCATCTGCATTAATTCCTGTTCCAATAGCAGTACCTCCCATATTAAGAGTCCGCATTTCATCCATTGCTTTATCCATTCTGTGGATATCACGCATGATTGCTACCGAATATGCCTTAAATTCCTGTCCCAGACGAATTGGTACTGCATCCTGCATCTGTGTACGCCCCATTTTTATTATGTGATCAAACTCTGTAGCTTTTTCATTAAGAGCATCATAGAGGCGAAGAAGCTGTTTTTTCAGATTCTGCAACAAACGAAGAGAAGTCATTTTACCGGCAGTAGGAATAACGTCATTGGTAGACTGTCCACAATTCACATCATCGTTAGGATTTATAATTGTATAATCGCCCTTTTTTCCTCCCAGTATCTCAATCGCGCGATTTGCAATTACTTCATTGGCATTCATATTTAAAGATGTGCCAGCTCCTCCCTGAACAGGATCCACAATAAATTCATTATGGAATTTTCCTGAAACAATTTCATCACATGCCTGGACAATCGCCTGTGCTTTTTTCTTCTCAAGAAGCCCCACCTCACAATTGGTTATCGCTGCTGCTTTTTTTATGTATGCAAGACTGTTAATAATTTCCGGATGCATATTCAACCCCGTAATGTGGAAATTTTCAGCCGCACGTAAGGATTGTACTCCATAATATACATCTTCCGGAATATCCTTTACACCAATAGAATCCCTTTCTACACGATAGTCTGTTTTTTTCATAGTTATTCGCCCTCCCATGTATTTGCCCTCATTATATATCTCTGCTATAATATAATCAAATACATATATTTTTATAAAATATATAGTGTTTAAATTATATATCGGAGGAGTTTATATGTTTCAGGGAATGGAATACATCTATGAGGTCTACAAGGAAAAAAGCTTTTCCAAAGCTGCTGCTGCTCTTTTCATTTCGCAGCCTTCTTTAAGCGCCAATGTAAAACGTGTGGAAAACCGTATTGGCTATCCTATTTTTGATCGAAGTACCAAACCTTTACAGTTAACTGAAGTCGGAAAACATTATATACAGGCTGTTGAAAAAGTCATGGATATTGAAAATAATCTCGAAAACTACCTACTGGATCTGGGAAATCTCAAAACAGGAACTCTTAATGTAGGTGGCAGTAACTTTTTTTCTTCGTGGATTCTGCCTCCCCTTATTGCTGATTTTTCCCAAAAATTCCCCCATGTTCAAATTTCTCTTGTAGAAGAAAGTACAGCAAAGCTATCCCAGTTTCTCCAGGCCGGAAAGTTAGATCTGGTGATTGATAACTGTATTCTGGATAACCAGATTTTTGAACGTTATATCTACCAGAAAGAACAACTTCTTCTTGCAGTTCCCAAAAATTATTCAGTAAATACCAGACTGCAGAAATATCAGATTCCTATTGAGGAAATCCGGAACGGGCAGTTCCGTTCTTCTCATATTCCTTCTGTTCCATTAAACAAATTCGAGAACGAACCATTTATTATTCTTCGTTCAGATAATGATACCGGTAAGCGTGCACTTACCATTTGTCAGGAAAATCACTTTTCGCCTTCTGTAGTATTTCGCCTGGATCAGCAGATGACTGCCTATAATATTGCATGTTTGGGAATGGGTATCACTTTCATCGGGGATCTTCTGCTCTCCAGAGTTCCAACAAATTCAGAACTTGTTTTTTATAAGCTGCCCGGTCAGAGCAGTAAACGCACTGTGTTTTTTTACTGGAAGAAAGGCCGCTATATCAGCAGAGCCATGGAAGAATTCCTGAGGCTGCCCTTTTCCTGATATGCCATAATCAAATAGGCTGTGGTGATTGGTCATCATCAGATGTACGTCAAAATGGGGTTGTTGTGCTAAATAAGCACAACAACCCCAGTATGTCAGGCAGATATTCGATTAGAACAATGGCTTCATCGCCGGATACAGAGTTCTGAACTTCTGATATCTCTCTTCATATTTTGCAACCAGTTCAGGATCCGGTTCTACTGTATCAACAACTTTGGCAAATTTCTTACCGATGGTTTCTACATCCGGGTAAGCACCACAGCCTACTGCTGCCAGCATAGCTCCACCCATGGACGGTCCTTCTTCGTTCTCCAGAACATCAACCTTCAGGTTCATAACGTTTGCAATGATCTTCTTCCACAGTGGGCTCTTAGCTCCGCCACCGCAAATCTTGGTTCTCTCAATCTTGATTCCAAGGCTTCTTGCAACCTCCAGAGAATCGCGAAGACCGAATGCAACACCTTCCAGAACAGCCTGTGTCATGTCTGCTCTTGTACTGTCCATGGACATTCCGAAGAATACACCTCTTGCATCAGGATTATTATGAGGTGAGCGTTCTCCCATCAAATATGGAAGGAAGAATACATGATTCTCTCCCAGCTTCTGAATTGGAGCCTGCTCTGCTGCGAAATCCTTTGTCTGAAGAATCTCCTCTGCCCACCATTTGTTACAGGAAGCTGCGCTGAGCATGCATCCCATCAGATGATAGCTTCCATCTGCATGACAGAAAGAATGAAGTGCGTTATTTTCGTCCACACCAAAGTTTTTACTGGAAATAAACACAGTTCCGGATGTTCCAAGAGAAATATTACACTGACCGTCACCAACTGTACCTGTTCCTACAGCAGCTGCCGCATTGTCACCTGCACCTGCAACAACTTTTACATTCTCACTGAATCCAAGTTCTTTCGCAATCTCAGGTTTCAGAGTTCCTACTACTTCCCAACTCTCATACAGTTTCGGAAGCTGCTCTTCTGTGATTCCACAGATCTCCAGCATTTCTTTTGACCAGCAGCGGTTCTTCACATCAAGAAGAAGCATACCGGAAGCATCAGAAACATCTGTACAAAAAGAACCGGACAGACGATATGCCAGATAATCCTTAGGAAGCATAATCTTTACTACCTTCTTAAAGTTCTCAGGCTCATTTTTCTGCATCCAGAGGATCTTCGGTGCTGTGAAGCCTGCGAAAGCAATATTTGCTGTATACTGTGAAAGTTTGTCTTTTCCGATCACTGTATTCAGATATTCTGTCTCTTCGCCTGTACGTCCGTCATTCCAGAGGATTGCAGGACGGATCACATTATCATCCTTGTCAAGTGTTACCAGACCATGCATCTGGCCGCCAAAACCAATTCCTGCTACCTGCGCTCTGTCGATATCCTTTGTCAGCTCTTTCATACCTTCCATACTCTGCGCAAACCAGTCTTCCGGTTTCTGCTCAGACCAGCCCGGATGTGGGAAGAATAAAGGATATTCTCTGGATACGATGTTACAGATTTTTCCTGATTCTTCCATAAGAAGAAGTTTTACAGCGGAAGTACCAAGATCAATACCGATATAATACATAAGTGCTCTCCTTTTCTATTTCTAATCTAATTAGGCGTTTGCGAAACGCCAAAAGCCGCATAAATACGGCATTTTTTTGTTGT